>NZ_CAISIQ010000474.1 GCF_903885465.1 uncultured Nevskia sp. | reverse complement strand
GGCGTCGTCGATGGATTGTGGGCGGGTCAGTATCGCAAGTCGGTTCAGGCGTCGCGGAAGCAAATTTTCTCATGCAAAAAGCCCGTCGGCGGACCGACGGGCTTTCGAGGGTAAGGCTGAGCGGGATTTATTCCGGCAGCGTCACGGCGACGATGGTGCCGGCTTCAATGCCGGTCGTGGTGGTGCCGTTGAAAACGACGCCATTAGGGAACAGTCCATTGGGGAACAGCCCGTTGACGGTGAAGCCGTTCAGCATGTGGCCGTTCAACTTGAAACCATTCATTGCGAGGCCGTTCAGGCTCAAGCCATTCATGGCTAGGCCGTTCAAGGCCATGCCATTGATGCTGATGCCATTGAAGCTGATGCCATTGATGCTGATGCCATTCATCGCGAGGCCGTTCAAGCTCAGGCCATTCAGGTTCATGCCATTGAAGCTGATGCCGTTGATGCTGATGCCATTGAGCATGAGGCCATTCAACTTCATGCCGGCCTCGGCGGAGACGGAAGTGAAGGCGGCGGTGGCGAGGCAGAGGGCGGCGGCGAGGGTCTTGAAGGTCTTCATGGTGAGGCTCCGGTAGAGTGTTGCGAGAGTGTTTAGCGAGTGGTTCGGCGCCGGTGCTGCCCGGCGACGAGACGAACTTTCTGCTTCGGCCCCCAAAACATCCTCTTGTCTCGTTGAAGACATTCCAATGTCTTGCACACTTTTATCAAAATTAAATAAATCAATAGCTTGTGAAATTTCTGGAAGGCCTCTTACCGCTTTTCAGAGGACGGTTTGCCGCAGGTCGGTTCGAGAAAAGCGGAATAGACAGCTCGCTGAGAGCCAAAAGACCTGCCGCACCGGTCGGTGCCGCTAGTGAAAGGACGCAGTTGGAGCCCGACCTGCGGGCTACTTCAGCAGGGCCTCGGCCTGGCGGGTTCTCGAGTCTTCCGGCCCGAGGGCGGCGAGCAGGGTGGCGTGGCCGGATTTCAGCAACGGGCCGGCTTCGTCCAGGTTTCCCCGACCGTGCAGAAACTGGCCGAGCAGGAACTCATCCCAGCCCAGCAGCCATTCACCGTGGGTCATCGCGGCTCGGCCCTCGTCAAGGTTCTGCCGCAGCAGGCATTCGGCGGTGGCATCGTCTTTCCGCAATTCGCTGACATGGGCCAGCTGTTCGCGCAGACGCAGGGTTTCGTAGCCGGTCGGTTTCTGCTGCGGCTCGATGCGCGCCAGCGCCTCGCGGAGTACGGTCTGCGCTTCGGCCAGGCGGTTTAGCTGCACCAGCGTGGCCACAAGGTTGATCACCAGCGGGTTCAAGTCCACGGGTCGCAGGGCATCGCCCTTCTTGAGCCAGATGGCCAGCAACGCCTGCTGTTCGGCGAGCGCGGCGTCGGGGTGCCCCAGAAGGAAGTTGGCACGAGCGCGGGCGCGGCGTTCGAGCAGCGTCTGCCGATGCTCGGGGCCGTAGATGCGCAGCTTCCGGGCGAGTTGCTGCTCAATCCGGGGCAGCGCTTCCTCGGCCCGACCGACACCCAGCAGCGCGTTGACCAGAACGCCATCGCTCTGCGTCATCCACATGCTGTCTTCGCCGTAGATCCGCGCCAGCCCCTCATTCGCCGTTTGCAGCAAGGGCAGTGCTTCGGCATAACGCTCGCTGTAGCCGAGCAGAATCCCGCGAGTCATCAGCAAGCGCAGCGTGACCAGACTGTCCGGGCCGAAGCGCGCCAGCGCATCGCGATACAGGCGGTCGACGGTCGGATCGCAACGGGTGGCGAAAATCGAGAAATAGCCGGCGCTGCATTGCAGGGTCGCGACCAACCCCGCCGCGTCGGCCGCGATTTCCGGATGCGGTGTTCCGGCCGCCTGCTCGACTTCGGCGATCCGCTGCGACCATTTCATCAGGTTGGGAAAGTCGAGCTGGTTGATATACATCTCCCGCAGGGCAGTTCGCGCCGCCTGGGTTTCATCGGCAGCCTCGCCTTGCTGGGCTGACAATTCCTTTTCAGCGATGGTCAGCAGCCGCAGCGCCGGCTCGCTTTCGCCCATCGCGGCATAGGCGCTACCGATCACCCGCGCCAGCGTGGCGTGCACGCTTGGCTGATCCGTGAACTCCTGGTCGAGTTGCTGCTGGGCGCGGTCCAGCACCTCGCGCATGCTCACGTCGCGGCGGCCGGCGATGACCGGGTTGGCGGCGCTGAGCAGATCGTCGGTCATGAACGCGGTGACGGCGGCTGATTCCCTTGCCGCCGCGGTGGCTTTCCTTTCCGCGGCGCGCGCGCCGAGAAACTGCCAGAAGCTCAGGCCCATGCCGACCACGGCAACGGCTGCCAGCGCCATCCACAAGCTGCGCCGGGCGCGGGCGCGATCGAGCGCGGCCTTCGTTTTTTCAGCCTCGGCTGCGGCGGCCTGTTCGCGCATTCTTGTCTCGCGCCGCGCCGGCAAGCTGCGCAGGCGCAGGGCGAGGGCCGCAGCATCGGCCAGCCGTTGCTGCGGATCGCCGGAGGCCGCGTCGCCGATATCCTCGATCAGCAGCGGATCGTCGATCCGTCGTTCCCAGCCTGGTGATAACGGCCGGCGCAGATCGCCGACAACGAGCTGATAGAGCACCACGCCGAGCGCGTAGACATCCGAGCGGATGGTCGGCGGGCTGCCGTCGAGCAGTTCCGGTGCCAGGTACTGCGGTGTGCCGCTGCTGGCGTCGACGAGGGTCTGGGTGAAGCCGAGCTGGGCGATGTCCAGCGAGCGCAGGCGGTCGCGATCGATCAGGCGGGCACTGCCGAAATCGGAGAGTTTGACTTGCAGTTTGTCGGTGCCGCTGCCGGCATGCAGCAGCAGATTGGAAGGCTTCAGATCCTTGTGCAACACGCCAACCGAATGCGCGGCGGCCAGGGCATC
>NZ_CAISIQ010000473.1 GCF_903885465.1 uncultured Nevskia sp. | reverse complement strand
GCAAGAAGGATTCATCGATGCGGGTCGCGGTCGACCTGGTCAAGCAGAAGCGTGCCCAGGCCGCCGTCTCGGCCGGCAACACCGGCGCGCTGATGGCGATCGCCAAATTCGTGCTGAAGACGCTGCCGGGCATCGATCGGCCGGCGATCATTTCGCCGTTGCCGACGGTCAAGGGCGCTACCCATGTGCTCGATCTCGGTGCCAATGCCGCCTGCACCTCCGAACAGCTGTTCCAGTTCGCGGTGATGGGCTCGGCGCTGGTCACTGCGCTGAACGGCATCGAGCGGCCCCGGGTCGCCTTGCTGAACATCGGCGAGGAAGAGATCAAGGGCAACGAGACGATCAAGCAGGCGGCGACGATGATCTCGGCGTCGAAGCTGAACTACTGCGGCTTCATCGAAGGCGATGGCATTTTCCTGCATCCGGCCGATGTCGTGGTCTGCGACGGCTTCGTCGGCAATGTCGCGCTGAAAGCCGGTGAGGGTGTGGCCAAGCTGGTGGGCCATTTCATGCGCGAGGAATTCACTCGCAACGCCGGCACCAAGCTGGTGGGTCTGATTGCCCGCTCGGTTCTGCGCGCGCTGGCCAAGCGCATGGACCCGCGCCGCTACAACGGCGCCAGTCTGGTCGGCCTCAATGGCAACGTGATCAAGAGCCATGGCGGCGCCGATGCGCTGGCTTTCGCCAATGCCATCACGGTGGCGATACGGGCCGTCGAGCACGACGTGCCGGCGCGCATCTCCAGCCTGCTGGTTGAAGCTCTGAGCGCGCAGCCGAAGTCGGTTCCCGTCTAGCGCTGGCGCCGTGAACCGCTTCCGCGCCAACCCCAAGCTTCTGGCGCCACTGCTCGCCGGCATGGCGATGATCGGGCCGTTCTCGATCGACGCCTTCTTCCCCGCCTTTCACGCGATCGAAGCCGAGCTTGGCGTGACGCCGGCGGCCATGCAGCAATCCCTGAGTCTCTATCTCGCGGCGTATGCGGCGATGTCGCTGCTGCACGGACCGCTGTCCGATGCCTACGGCCGGCGCGGTGTGATCCTGTGGTCGATGCTGCTGTTCGCGGCGGCCACCGCCGGCTGTGCGCTCGCCACTTCGTTCGAGATGCTGCTCTGCTTCCGCGTGCTGCAGGGCGTCTTCGGTGGCGCCGGCATGGTGGTCGGCCGGGCGATCATCCGCGATCGTTTCGACGGCGCCGATGCCCAGCGGCTGATGTCGCAGGTCAGCTTCATCTTCGGCTTCGCCCCGGCGATCGCGCCGATCATCGGCGGCTTCGTGCTAGGGGCCGCTGGCTGGCGGGCGATCTTCTGGCTGCTGGCCGGCTTCACTCTGCTGCTGGTCCTGGCCTCGCTGGCAGCGCTGCCGGAAACCCATCCGCGCGAACGGCGCACGCGGTTCGCGTTGCGGCCGCTGGCCCGCACCTATCGCGCGGTGGCCAGCGATCGCCGCTATCTGCTGCTGGGCTTTGCTGCCGCGCTGAACTTCGGCGCGATCTTCACCTACATCTCGGCGGCGCCTTCGGTGGTGCTTAACATCCTGCACTTGAGCGCGACCGAATTCGCCTGGCTATTCGTGCCGATCATCGGCGGCATGATGTCCGGCTCGGCACTGTCGTCGCGGCTCGCCGGCAAGATCGACGCCCTGCGAACGGTGACCATCGGTTTCATTCTGATGAGCATCGGCGCCGCGCTGAACCTGGCCGGCAGCCTGTGGCTGACGCCGTCGGTGCCCTGGTTCGTGCTGCCGATCGGCCTGATCGGCATGGGGGTGACGCTGTCCTTCCCGACCTTCACCCTGCTGATGCTCGATCGCTTCCCGGCCGTGCGCGGCGCCGCCGCTTCGGTGCAGGCGACGATCAGCCTCGGTGTCGCGGCCGTGGTATCGGGCGTGCTGTCGCCACTGGTCAGTGCCTCGCCAATGGGGCTGGCTTGCGCGTCCACCGGCCTGACCATCAGCGGCTATCTGCTCTGGCGCATCTATCTGCGGATCACGCCGAACTGCGGCCCGGATGTGCTGAGTGCCCGGCTCGAGCCCGCATCCGCAGCCACGCCGTCATCGACCTAGTGCAGAGCTAGCGCGTTAAAACCGGTCATGCCCGCGCAGGCGGGCATCCAGTTTTGGCCATAGCGCGCCGCATCAGAACTGGATTCGCGCCTGCGCGGGAATGACGAGTTTTTAGTCACCGCTGAGCACAAGCTGCCCGTTGAGCGTTGCCGAGCGGCTGTTGTCGGCGCTGTGCAACTGGGTGCCAATCAGCGCCAGCGTTCGCGAACCACGCGCGTCCGGTGCCGAGAAGCTGGCGCCAGCGCAGGCAGCAGCGACGCAGCGCAGCCCTTCGCTTGATGACTCGCCAGACATTTCGATGCCGCGGATCGTGCCGGCCTGATCGGTGCGCAGCTTGATCACGCCGCCATCGACATTGCTGAAGCTGTAGACCGGCAAGCCGTCTTCGCCCTGCGCGTAACCGTTGCCGCCGAAAGCGCAGAAGCGCGTGTAGCTGTTGTCGCTGAAATTCAGGGTGACGCCGGGATCGCAGACCGCGCCGACATTGCCCAGTGCGCTGAGCCGGGCCGTGAGGGTCACCGGGCCGTCCTGAGCGCCATCGTCCACCGGCGCTTCCCTTGCCAGTGCCGTACCGCTCAGCATGATGTTTTGCCTGCCGTTGAAATCGGGCTTGCCGAACATCAGGCCCGAGCAGGCATCGCCGTCACAGCCGTATTCCGGGCTCCGATGTCCGTACTCCACGCGCGTCGCTGCACCCGCGGTGGTGTCGATCAGCAGATAAGCATCGCGGCCCAGCACGTAGCGATAACGGCGCCGGCTGCCGGTCTGGCTGGCCAGCGCCGAATCGGCACAGTGTTGCTCGGTCTTGCCGGCCGCCGAGGTGATGACGACTTCGCCCTCGCGGCATGCCTCATCCGGGCTTTGCTTCCCGGCCGATACCGCTAGCGCGGTAGGCGCTACCGAGGATGGCTTTGCCGCCGGTGCTTCCGTTGCGGTCGGTGATGGCTTGGCACCGTCATCGACCGCAAGCGGCTCCGGCACTGCCGTCCACCAGCGAAGCGCCACCACCAGCAGGGCAATGGCGAGCAGTACTGCAAGGATCAATCGCTTCATGGAGAGCAGGCGAGGCGGTCAGGCAGGGATCAAGGCCGCAGGCCGTTGACCGGAACCAGGAAGCGGCACTGGTCTTCTTCGCCGCCCTGACGGACGCCGACGGTATTGGCAGTCGCCGTGGTCTTCGGTGGCGTGGTCAGGCGGGCCGCGACGAAGTACCAGGCCGAGGTGGCGACGCTGGTGCCGTCCGGATCATCGAAATTGATGTCGCTGCGGAAGCTCACGTAGTCGTTGTTGCGAGCCGGATTCAAGCCTTCCGGCGAGCCCGGATACTGGTTCAGTCCCTGCGCGGTGCGGCCGGCCAGCCAGATGCCTTCGTCGGCACCATCGAGGCGGTAGGCCACCGAGGTGGCGATGCCGTTGAAG
>NZ_CAISIQ010000472.1 GCF_903885465.1 uncultured Nevskia sp. | reverse complement strand
GAGGTTTCCAGGCCGCTGCCGACCAGCTCGCCCTGCCCTTGTCGAGCATGGCCGTCGCCGATGAACAGCATCGCGCCCGGCTCGAACACCGGCAGCATCACCGTCGCACCGGCGATCACGCCGGCATAGTCCATGTTGCCGCCGTAGTTGCCGGGCGTGCTGGTGGAGATCGCCTGCTTGCGCTCGGGTGCGACGCCGACGCAGCCGAGCATCGGGCTCAGACCCAGTTCGATGTTGCCCGGCTGGATCGATTCATCCTCGAGCCGGGCGCGGTTGCGTGATTTGTCGATGATCCAGGTGACGCGCTTGGCTTCACGATCAACGCGCTCGGCGATCGCGGCCGGATCAACCGTGTACGGCGCCAGCAGCGAGCCGCTGAACGCGGTCTTGCGATTGGTCTCGATCTTCTCGAAACGCACCTTGATCATGTCGCCCGCTTCGGCGCCTTCGATGAAGAACGGGCCGGTTTCCGGATTGCTGCGCCCGGACACCATGGTGCCGTTCCAGTCCATGCCGCTGGCGTCGATGGTCTTGGTGATCACGCGGTCGCCGGGCCTGATCTTCAAAGCCACCGGATGAGCGCCGGAGAAGGTCGTGTAGAACTGCTCGGGGACGAAGGTATGGGTCTCGGCCTGGACGATGGCAGGCAGCAACAGCAAGGCGGTAATGCAGCAGTGGCGCAAGCGGTTCATGGATAGCTCTCGGCAAGCACAGCGGCGAAGCAATAGAAAAGCCCGAGACCCAGCCCATCCTTGGCCAGATCCCGGGCAAAGCCACACATTTCACGCAGGGAGACACTGATGTATCCGGCACCGGCGCTGCGGCGGGGGCCAATTCCACGCCGCAGCACCGGTACCGGGGTCCAAAAAAATCAGTACTCGAAACGCTCGCCCGGCAGCGGCGGCGTGGTGGACGGCGCCACGCGGTGATGAGTCGCCTGCTCGTAGCTGTAGGCGTAGGCCAGCAGCTTCGGTTCGCTCCAGGCCGGGCCGAAGAACGAGATGGTCACCGGCATCTTGTCGCGGGTGATGCCGGCCGGAACGATCACGTCCGGAAACTGGGTGACATTGGCGATGCTGGTCAGCGACGGCGTCGGCGGACGATCGACGATGTACGGCGTCAGCGGATCAATGAGTTCCGGCTGCCGCGAACGCGTCGGATAGACCAGCACGTCGACGTTCTTTTCTTCCATCAGCCCGAGCACCGCGCCACGCACCGCCGGCATCGCGTACTGCTTCGCCGAGGTGTAGCTGATCGAGGTCAGCGCCGGCCGCTCGCCGAGCGCCTTGAAGCGCGTGAAGACACTCGGATGCGGCTGGAACTCGCCCTTTGCCGCGGTCAGCTTGATGCCCTGCTCGGCCAGCTCGGTGACGGTCTTCGGGAAGCCCGGCCGCAGAGTGCCGAGATAGGCGGCGTAGTTGTCCTTGACCTCGGAACGGATCGGCTCCATCGCCACCGAGCGGTTCTGCATGACGATCGCCGGGTAGTGCACGTCATCGACCAGCACCGCGCCGAGCTTGACCAGCTCATCGAGGCTTTCGTTGAACACCCGATCAACTTCCGGATCGGTGCCGGCGAGATCGCGGATCACGCCGACTCGCACACCTTGCAGCGCGCCGGTCTTCAGGAACTGGGTGTAGTCCTTGAACTCGTGGCCGGCGCTGGTCATCGACAGCGGATCCTTGGCGTCGGTGCCGGTCATGAAGCCCAGCGCCAGCGCTGCGTCATAGACCGTGCGGGCCATCGGGCCACCGGTATCGAAGGTCAGCACGCAGGGCATGATGCCGGTGCGCGAGATCAGGCCATTGGTCGGCTTGATGCCGACGATGCCGTTGGCCGACGACGGCCCGCGGATCGAACCGCCGGTGTCGGAACCGAGGCCGAGCGGCGCAAACCAGGCCGCGAGACCGGCACCGGTGCCGCCGCTGGAACCGGCCGGATGTCGACGCGGATCATGCGGATTGCGGGTCTGGCCGAGGCGCGAGCTGTAGCCGATGCCGCCGTGCGCGAACTCGTCCATGTTGACCTTGGCGAGGATGATCGCGCCGGCATCGCGCAGCTGCTTGATCGACGGCGCGTCCTGATACGGCACCGACTTGGCGAGCAGGAAATCGCCGCCGCTGGTCGGCATGTCGGCGGTGTCGTAATTGTCCTTGGCAAGCACCGGAATGCCATGCAGCGGCGAACGCCGGCCCTTCTTCTTGAACTCGACGTCGAGCGCTCGCGCGGTGTCGAGCGCCTTCTTGTTCAGGGTGATCACCGTGTTCAGCGATGGCCCTTTCTTGTCGTAGGCGGCGATCCGCGCCAGGTACAGGCGCGTGAGCTTTTCATAGCTCAGCGCGCCAGCATCGACGGCGGCCTGGATGTCTTCGATGCCGGCGTTCTGCAGATCGAAGGTCTTGGCTTGCGCGACGCCGGACAGGCCGAAGGCAAGCGCGATGCCGCACAACAGCGCGCGGTTCACAGAAATGGCTTTCATGACAGGCTCCGGAATCAGTAGTTGAGAACGTCGCCCGGCATCGCCGGCGTGTACTTCGGTTCGACCAGCGCATGGGTGGCCTGCTCGAAGTCATAGCCATAGCCGAGCAGCTTCGGTTCGCTCCAGGCCGGGCCGAAGAACGAGATCGCCACCGGCAGTCCGCCCGGCGTCATGCCGGCCGGCACGATCAGATCCGGGTAGCCGGTCTCGTTGGCGAAGCTGGTGGCGCTGTCGGTGCCGGCGCTGGGCTGCGGCGGTTTGTCCGGCACGATCAGGGTCGCCGGCTTCGGCGAGGTCGGATAGACGATCGCGTCGACCTTGTACTTGGTGAAGATCGCATCGATGCCGGACTTCACCGCGGCGAGCTGCTCGTTCTTCACCGCCAGATACGCAGGATCGTCGAGCGTCTGCGCGATCGACGCCGTGTACTTCAGCGAGTAGGCCTTGCCCGGCGCGCTGTACTTGGTTTTCGGATCGTTCGACAGCGCCACCACTTCATCGAAGCTCTTCGGGAAGCCTGGCTTGGTGGTCTTCAGGTACTGGGTGACCTGCGCCTTGAACTCGGTCGACACCAGCTGGTTGTAGATCGGCTGCTTGGCGGCGATCAGATAGCCCGGATACTGGACTTCGACCACCGTCGCACCCAGCGCCTTGAGCTTGGCGACCGCGGCGGTCATCACCGCATCGACGCCGTCATCCTTGCCGGTGAAGTCCTTGGCGAAGCCGATGCGCGCGCCTTTCAGCGAGCCCGTCTTCAGGAACTTGGTGTAGTCGCTCTCGAAGTGGCCGACGCTCTTGGCGGTGGCCGAGTCGGCTGCATCGACGCCGGTCATCACGCCCAGCGACACGGCGATGTCGTAGACGCTGCGCGCCATCGGGCCGCCGGTGTCGAAGCTCAAGGCCAGCGGCACGATGCCATCGCGGCTCATCAGGCCATGGGTCGGCTTCAGGCCGACGATGCCATTGGCGGTCGATGGGCCACGTACCGAACCGCCGGTATCGCTGCCGAGGCCGAACTGCGCGAACACGGCCGCTATCGCCGCACCGGTGCCGCCGCTGGAGCCGGACGGTCCACGCTTCAGGTCATGCGGGTTGAGCGTCTGGCCGCCCATCGAGCTGCTGCCGTTCGGCACTGCGCCGAGTTTCAGCACTTCCGGATCGGTGGCGCCGCTGACGCTGCCGCCGCTGCCGGCCCATTCGGACAGATTGACCTTGGCAACGATGATCGCGCCGGCCTCGCGCAGCTTCTTGACCACGTTGGCATCGTCCGGCGGGATCGAGCCCTTGAGCAGTTGCGAGCCAGCCGTGGTCGGCAGATCGAAGGTATCGAAGTTGTCCTTGAGGACGATCGGCACACCGTGCAGCGGGCCGCGAACCTTGCCAGCCTTGCGCTCGGCATCGAGCGCCTTGGCCACTTCGAGCGCCTTCGGATTCAGGGTGATCACCGAGTTGATCACCGGGCCCTGCTTGTCGTACGCGGCGATGCGCGCCAGATAGGCCTTGGTGACCTGTTCGGCGCTGAGCTTGCCGGTCTTGTAGGCGGCCTGGAGGTCGGCGATGGTCGCGGTGGCGAGATTGATCGTCGCGGCCTCGGCGGATGACAGCGTGCCGAGCGCGATGGCGAAGGCGATGACGGACTTGCGGAGCTGCGTCATGGGAAACGTTTCCTGGAAAGGCGACAGTGGATTCGGGGATTCAGAGGATTCAGGGCGCGAGCGTTTCGCCGGCCAGAGCCGGAGTCAGCGCAGGTGCCTTGCGGTGATGCGTGGCGGCTTCGTAGCCGCTGGCGAGCTTGATCAGGGTCGGCTCGGTGAAGGGCTTGCCGAGGAACTGCACGGCGAACGGCATGCCGTCCGACGCGAAGAAACCACCGGGCACGACGATCGTCGGCAGGCCGGTGTACGAGGCGATGGCGTTGCGGTTCTCGCTGCGCGCGCCAGATGCGGCTGGCGGATTCGGCGTGGCCTTGAAGTCGTCATCGAGCGCGGTGCGGTACGGCAGGATCAGACCATCGAGCTGGTACTTGTCGATCAGCCCGGTCAGCGCCTCGCGCATCACTGCCTGGTGCTTCATCGCAGCACTTAGCTCCGGGCTATGGTCGATCGCACCGTACTGGTAGGACTCGACGATGCGCGGCTTCACCAGCGCCCCGCCCTTGGCGATCATCTCGCCGACGTTGCGGATCGGCGCCGTCGGCGGCAAGCCGGCGAGATAGGCGTTGATCGCGGTGGCAACTTCGTAGCGCGGCGCATCGGCCAGCATCTGGCTTTCGGCGAGACCCAGCCCGGTGTCGACCGGATCGACGATCAGGGCACCGGCGGCCTTGAAGTCTTCGATCGCTTTCTCGAACAGTGCCGTGCCTTCCGTGTGCATCGGCCCGCTGCGCACCATCTCGCGCAGCACGCCGATCCGCGCGCCCTTGAGGCCGGTCTTCGACACGAAGCTGGTGTACGGCTGCTCGGGCAATTTGCCGATGCTGGACTGCGTGGCGAGATCGGCCGCGTCATAACCGGCGATGACATCGAGCACGGCGGCGCAGTCGGCCACGCTGCGGCACATCGGCCCGCCGTTTTCCTGCGACGGGCTGCTCCACATCATGCCGGTGCGGCTGACCAGACCATGGCTGGCCGAGATGCCGACCAGATTGGCCAAGGTGCTGGGGATGACGATCGAGCCAGTGGTATCGCTGCCGAGGCCGACGGTGCCGAACCAGGCGGCGACGGCCGAGCCGGTGCCGGAACTGGAACCACCGGTGGACTTCTTCGGGTTGTACGGGCTGATGACCGGGCCTTTCAGCGAGCTGCCGCCCGGTGCGGCGACGCCGTACCAGTCGGACTGGTTGAGCTTGGCGAGGATCACCACGCCAGCCTTGCGCAGGCGATCGATGACGAAGGAATCACGCGCGGGCTGCGAGGTCGCCATCGGCTTGAAGCCGCCGGAGGTCGGCATGTCCTTGGTGTCGTAGACATCCTTGGCCAGCACCACGATGCCGTGCAGCGGTGAGCGAGGACCCTTGGCCTTGCGCTCCTTGTCCAGCGCGCGTGCTTCTTCAAGGGCGCGCTTGTTCAGGGTGATGATGCTGTTCAGCGCCGGGCCCTTGGCGTCATAGGCTTCGATGCGCGCCAAGTAGAGCGTGACCAGCTTTTCGGAGGTCAAGGTGCCGGCCGCCATCGCCGCTTCCAGCTCGGCAATGCTGGCGGTGGCGAGATCCAGCGTCTTTGTCTGGGCTTGGGCCGGCAGGCTGGCGGCAACCATCAGCGCGCAAGCGGCAAGGATCGAATGAGGCTTGTTGCGGATCATGAAATTCATCGCCGGCCTCAGTGCCACATGGCCAGGCTGTCGGTGGGCAGCGGCGGCGTGGTCTTCGGCAGCACGCGCGCCTTGGTCGCCTGTTCGAAGTCGTAGCCGTAGCCGAGCAGCTTCGGCTCGCTCCAGGCCGGGCCGAAGAACGAGATGGTCACCGGCAGGCCGCCCGGCGTGACACCGGCCGGCACGATCAGATCCGGATAGCCGGTCTCGTTGGCGAAGCTGGTGGCGCTGTCGGTGCCGCCGCTCGGCATCGGCGGTTTGTCCGGCACGATCAGAGTCGCCGGCCGTGGCGAAGTCGGATAGACGATCGCGTCGAGCTTGTCGGTGGCGAACAGCGCATCGATACCGGCCTTGATCGCAGGCAGCGCCTGGCTCTTGGCGGCGAGATAGCGCGGATCATCGAGTGGCAGCGCCACCGTCGCCGTGTACTTCAGGGCGTAAGCCTTTTCCGGCGCGCGATAGCCGGTCTTCGGATCGTTCGATAGGGCGACCAGCTGATCGAAGGTCTTCGGGTACGAAGGCCCGGTGGTCTTCAGGTAATCGGCGATCTGAGACTTGAACTCCGACGACATCATCAGGATCAGCAGCGGCTGCTTGGCGGCCAGCAGGTAGTCCGGGTACTTGATGTCGATGACGGTCGCGCCCTGCAGCTTGAGCATGGCGATGGCGCGCTCCATCACCTGATCGGTGCCGGCATCCTTGCCCATGAAGTCACGGGCGATGCCGATACGCGCGCCCTGCAGCGAGCCGCGTTTCAGATACTTCAGATAATCCTTCTCGGCATGACCCGCGCTTTTCGCGGTAGCCGCATCGGCCGGATCGACGCCGGCCATCACGCCGAGCGCCAATGCCACGTCGTAGACGCTGCGCGCCATCGGGCCGCCGGTATCGAAGCTCAGCGCCAGCGGAATGATGCCGTCGCGGCTCATCAGGCCGAGCGTCGGTTTGAGGCCGACGATGCCGTTCGCGGACGACGGGCCGCGCACCGAGCCGCCGGTATCGGTGCCGAGACCGAACTGGGCGAAGGTCGCCGCAATCGATGCGCCAGTGCCGCCGCTGGAGCCGGAGGGACCGCGCGTGAGGTCATGCGGGTTGCGGGTCTGGCCGCCCATCGAGCTGCTGCCGTTGGGCACTGCACCGGCCTTGAGCACGGCAGGATCGGTGGCGCCGCTGACGCTGCCGCCACCGCCCGCCCATTCCGACAGATTGACCTTGGCCAGCACGATGGCGCCGGCATCACGCAGCTTCTTGACCACGAAGGCATCGTCCGGCGGCAAGGAACCCTTGAGCAGCTGGCTGCCGCCGGTGGTGGGCAGATCGGCTGTGTCGAAGTTGTCCTTCAGCACGATCGGAATGCCGTGCAGCGGGCCGCGCAGCTTGCCGGCCTTGCGCTCGGCATCGAGCGTGCGCGCCAGTTCCAGCGCCTTGGGGTTGAGGGTGATGACCGTGTTCAGGGTCGGGCCTTTCTTGTCGTAGGCCTCGATGCGGGCGAGATAGAGCTCGGTGAGCTTCTCGGCGCTGAGCTTGCCGCTGGCCATCGCCGTCTGCAGATCGGCGATCGTCGCCGACTCCAGTTCCAGGGCGTTGGCCGGCGCGGACGCGGCCAGGGCGGTGCAGATCGCAAGCGCCAGCAGCGCGAGTTTCGGCTGAGTCTTCAAGGGCATCGCAGCGGCTCCTGTGGGTTCGACGGTCTGTCAGTGGCGGCTCGGACTCAGCCGGGCCCTGCGACGCGCCGGAGGGCGCGTCCTGGTGATCGAAACGGGTATTGCGGCTGGCATTCGCCGGTCACGGACACCGTGACTGGCGAATGCGGCAGCTAGCTGAGCGCCATCAATTCAAGCCTCAACCGGCGGTGCTGGCCGGTGCCGAAGGTGCCGACGAACTGGTCGCCGACGGCACCGCCGGCACGGGTTGCGTCGACAAGGACCGCAGCCACTCGCTGGCCTGCGCCTTGGTGTCCTCGAAAGCCAAGGACTTCTGCAGCGCGGCGATCGCACCCTTGACGTCGTTGGCACCGTAGCTGGCCACGGCGATCCGGAACCAGGCTTCGCCCGGCTTCTTCAGGCCACCCTTCTGCAGGGCTTTTTCGAGCATGTCGCGAGAGTCCTTCCAGCGTTCCTGATCGCCGTACATGGCGCCCAGCCGGAAGTAGTACTCGCCGCGTTCGGCCATCGAGGCCAGCTGCTTCAGGGTCGCTTCGGCCTTGTCATTCTCGCGGGCATTGATCCAGGCATTCGACACCGACTCGAGATTCTTCTCGTCGAGCGGCAGCTTCTTGTCGGCGATCGCGGCGTCCAT
>NZ_CAISIQ010000471.1 GCF_903885465.1 uncultured Nevskia sp. | reverse complement strand
TGCCCACCAACGTGATCTCGATCACCGACGGCCAGATCTTCCTCGAAACCGATCTGTTCAACGCCGGTATCCGTCCCGCCATGAACGCCGGTATCTCGGTGTCGCGCGTCGGTGGTGCGGCCCAGACCAAGGTCATCAAGAAGCTGTCGGGCGGCATCAAGCTGGCGCTCGCCCAGTACCGTGAACTCGCCGCGTTCGCGCAGTTCGCGTCGGATCTTGACGAAGCGACCCGCAAGCAGCTCTAGCGCGGCCAGCGCGTCACCGAACTGATGAAGCAGAAGCAGTACGCGCCGATGTCGGTCGCCGAAATGGCCGCGTCGCTGTACGCCGCCGAAAAGGGCTTCCTCGATGACGTCGCGGTCGAAAAGATCGGTGCCTTCGAAGTCGCCATGCAGCAGTTCCTGGCGACCAGCCACAAGCCGCTGCTCGACAAGCTGAACGTCAAGGGCGACTGGAACGATGCGCTGGAAGGCGAACTGAAGGCCGCGATCACGGCGTTCAAGAAGCAGTCCGCGATTTAAGTCCTCCAGTCCCTCTAGGCACGACCGAGAACTACATTGGCAGGCGCAAAGGAAATCCGCACCAAGATCAAAAGCGTGAAGAACACGCAGAAGATCACGCGCGCGATGGAAAAGGTGGCGATCTCGAAGATGCGCCGCGCCCAGGTCCGCATGACTGAAGCGCGTCCGTACGCCGAGAAGATCCGCCGCACCATCGCCCATCTGTCGCAGGCGAACACCGAGATCACCCATCCGTTCATGGCCGAGCGGCCGGTGAAGCGGATCGGCGTGCTGGTGGTATCGACCGACCGCGGCCTGTGCGGCGGTTTGAACACCAATCTGTTCCGCGCACTGACCCGCTCGATCCGCGAATGGCGCGATCAGGCCATCGACGTCGAATACGCCGTCATCGGCACCAAGGGCCTCGGCTTCTTTCGCCGGGTCGGTGGCAAGGTGGTCGCGCAGAATTCGCAGCTTGGCGACAAGCCGCATCTCGACCAGCTGCTCGGCTCGATCAAGGTACTGACCGACGCTTACCGCGAAGGCCGTATCGATCGCCTGTATCTGGCCTCGACGCAGTTCGTCAACACCATGACCCAGCGTCCGGGTGTGCGTCAGGTGCTGCCTGTCGAAGTCGATCCCAACGCCAGCAAGCTGGCCGACAACTGGGATTACATCTACGAACCGAACGCGACCGAACTGCTCGACACCGTGCTTCAGCGCTATGTCGAATCGCAGGTCTATCAGGCCGTGGTCGAGAACGTGGCTAGCGAACAGAGCGCCCGCATGGTCGCGATGAAGGCGGCCACCGATAACGCCGGCAAGATCATCAACGGCTTGCAGCTCGCCTACAACAAGGCCCGCCAGGCCAGCATCACCAAGGAACTGGCGGAAATTGTCGGCGGCGCCGCAGCAGTCTAAGCAAATCCTTCAAGCAGTAACCCAAGAATTCTGGATAGAGAAACAGCGATGAGCACTGGCCCAAGCAACGGCAAAATCGTACAGATCATCGGCGCCGTTATCGACGTCGAATTCCCGCGCGACGCGATTCCGAAGATCTATGACGCGCTGAAGGTCACCGGCACCGA
>NZ_CAISIQ010000470.1 GCF_903885465.1 uncultured Nevskia sp. | reverse complement strand
CACTTCCTCGTGTGTCGGGCCGTAGCAGAATTCGTTCTTGTGGCGATCCTTGAGGCGCAGCATCTCGTCGCCCATCACCTGCCAGCGACCGGATTCCTGCCACAGCTCGGCCGGGTGGATACTCGGCATCAGCACCTCGGCAGCACCGGCGCGGTTCATTTCCTCGCGGACGATGTTCTCGATCTTGTGCAGCACCCGCAGGCCGATCGGCATCCACGAATAAAGACCCGACCCCAGTTGGCGGATGAAGCCGCCACGGAGCATCAGCTGATGGCTGACGATCGCGGCATCGGCCGGGGTTTCCTTCGACGTGGACAGCGGAAAGCGGGACAGGCGCATGGCAGGCAATCAGCGGGAAAAGACCGGCGCGGATTGTAGCGTTCACGCGCCGGTCCCGCCCCGCAGGTCGGGCCTTGCCCGACCTACAAGGCTTTACTTGCCCGTGAACTGAGCCGGACGCCGCTCGACGAACGACTGCACGCCTTCCTTCACATCCTCACTGCCCATGATTGGCGCGAGATCCTTGACCAGACGATCGATCGCCCTCTGGTCGCCGTGCTCGATGGCGATGCGCGAGGACTTCAGGCTGGCGTAGACACCGAGCGGCGCCTGCGCGGCGACTCGTTCGGCGATCGCAAGACCGCGCTCGAACTGCTGGCCGGCCGGCGCAACTTCCTGGACCAGGCCGATGCGCAGCGCTTCGGCGGCGTTGAACTCGTCGCCGGTCAGCAGGTAACGCTGGGCATTGCCCCAGCCGAATTCCTGAACCATGCGCACCGTCGCGCCACCGACCGCGTAGATGCCGCGCTTGACTTCGATCTGGCCGAAGCGGCAGTCATCGGCGGCAATGCGGATGTCGGCGGCCAGCGCCAGCTCGATCGCCACCGTGTAGCAGATGCCGTGCATCGCGAACACGACGGGCTTGGAGACGCGCTTCTCGGGAATCAGGCCGAACGGGTCGCGCTCATGCTCGGCGAGGTCAGGCCATTGGCCGGACGAGAACGCCGGCGTCCACTTCGGCAGATCGAGGCCGGCGGTGAAGTGCTTGCCGTTGGCGTAGACCAGCGCGCAGCGCAGTTCGGGATCGGTATCGAGCAGGCCGTAAGCCGCCGCGAGCTGGTGATGCATGTCCAGGTCGAAAGCGTTGTACTTCTCCGGCCGATTGAAGGCAATCAGCAGCACATGGCCGCGACGTTCGGTCAGGATTTTCGGTGGGGTGATGGCGGCATCGGTCATGTCAGCTCCTCTCGCGTTGTCGTTCTTGTGAACAGTCGTACCGATATTCTGCCAGTCCGCGAGGCTTCAGGCTTCGACGTCGAGTTCCTGCTCGACGATGGCGCCATCGAGCGACCACCAGCCGCGCAGCTGCAACACGCCCTTGATCGCCAGTGATGCGGTCAAGCGCAGGTATTCGGGGTGATCAGCGAAGTCTTCCGCCAGCGGCGGATTCGGCAGCTCCGGCCGATGCCGGTACAGCGCCCAGATGCGCTTGCCATGCGTGGCCAGCATCGTCTGCGCCTCGGCGATCGACGCGCCGGCGGCCAGCGGCATCCAGCCATTCGGCACGCTGTTCTCGCCGTCATCGGCGACGACCAGGCTCAGGAACGGCTCGGTGGCGATCTGCGCCTCATGCAACAGGCGGATCGCGAAACGGCGCGGGATCAAGATTGGCGTGCTGGGCGTTGGCATCTTTGGAATCAATCGGTTCAGGGTTTGCCGCAAACACGGCAAGTTTGTTCAGTGACTGCCGCATACGCGGCAGCGCGGATCACGGGTGATGTTCAGACGTCGCCATGACAGTTTGAGCGCATCCCAGAGTTGCAGGCGGCCGGCATCGTCGCCGATGCCGAGCAGCGCCTTGATCGCGATCAGCGCCTGCATCGCGCCGATCACGCCCACCACCGGGCCGAGCACGCCGGCTTCCTCGCAGGTTTCGGTCGCTTCGCCATGCTCGCCGAACAGGCAGGCGTAGCAAGGACCGCCCGGCACGAACAGCGCGATCTGGCCTTCGAAGCGGATCGCCGCGCCTGACACCAGCGGCTTGCGGGCGGCGACACAGGCGGCGTTGACCGCGAAGCGCGTCGGGAAGTTGTCCGAGCAGTCGAGCACGATGTCGGCCTCGCTTATCGCGGCAGCAAGTCCTGCGCCGTCGAGCGGCCCGGGGCGCGTCTCGATCACGCATTCCGGGTTCAGTGCGCGCAGGTTGTCGGCCGCCGCATCGAGCTTGGCGCGACCCAGATCGGCACTGCGATAGACGATCTGCCGCTGCAGGTTCGAGCGTTCGACGTGGTCACGGTCGCTCAAGATCAGCCGGCCGAGCCCGGCACCGGCGAGATACAGGCTGGCTGGCGAACCGAGACCGCCGATGCCGATGATCAAGGCGGTCGAATCGCGCAGCAGGCTCTGGCCGTTGACGCCGACTTCGCGAAGTACGATCTGGCGGCTGTAGCGCTGGAGGTCGACGCTCACGACCGGGGCTCGCCGATGCTTAGATGTTGCGTCAGTAGTTTGGCCGGCGCGATCCGTCGCCAGCCGGCTTCGATGATCACCTTCAAGGCCGTCTCGCGAACCCCAGGCAGGCGGACGAGCAGGCGGTCGTAGCCGATGTAGTGATCTGTGATGAAAAAGGTTTTCGGATCGATCTGCATCCAGTATTCGCGGGCAGCAGCATCGGCCGGCACCACCAAGGTTTCGCCGTCTTCGCGTAGCCTCAGAAACAGTTTGCCGCGCAGCTTGAGCGCTGGCGTGCCATAGCTGGTGCCATCTTCGACACCCGGCAAGGCCAGCGCCAGCCGGCGCACATCCTCGAAGCTGAGTCCAATCGATTTCTTGGCCGTCATTCGCTTTTATACCCGGCTTTACGGCCGCCACTGACGCGCTCCTGCCCGCCGAAATCACGACGCGTTTCGAGCTCGGCGAAGCCAGCTGCTTGCAGCAAGGCTCGCACCGCTGAGCTCTGGTCGTAACCGTGTTCGAGCAGCAGCCAGCCGCCCGCTTTCAGATGCGCAGGCGCATCGCGAACGATCTCGCGGATCGCGTCCAGTCCGTCCGCGCCGGAGGTCAGCGCGAGGCGCGGCTCGTATCGGAGCGCGGAGAGGTGGCTATCGCCTTCGGCGATGTAAGGAGGATTGGAAACAATCAGATCGAAGCTGTTTCCCCCTCTCTCGTCGCAAGCGCTTTTGCTCAGGCCTTCTAACCAGGATGAGCAGATGAACTCGACGTTGCTCACTTCATTGAGCCGCGCATTCTCGCGAGCGACATCGAGTGCCGCTTCGGACACATCGGTGGCGATGACGGAAGTACTCGGTCGTTCGCTGGCGATCGCCAAAGCAATCGCGCCGCTACCGGTGCCGAGATCGAGCACGCGTGCCGCAGCAGTCTTCTCGGGCAACAGCGACAGCGCCCACTCGACCAGCGTCTCGGTATCCGGCCGCGGAATCAGCACATGGGTGTCGACCGCCAGCTCCAGGGTCCAGAAGCCTTGGCGCGTGGTGATATAGGCCACCGGCTCGCCGAGCTTGCGGCGCTCGATCGTCGAGGCGTAGCGCAGCACGGTCGCAGCTTCGATCGCGTCCTCATGGCGCAAGCGCAACTGGGAGCGTTCGCTGCCAATCAGCCGGGCGAGCAGCATTTCAGCATCTGCGCGAGCGCTGTCTGACGTGGCTTCCAGTTCCGACTCGGCCCAGTTCAGCCAGTCGCGGACGGTGCCCGGCGCCAGACCTTCGACGGTGGGTACCGGGCGCGGCGTCGCATCGCTCGGCAGCTGCGCTGCAGGTGCCGCGGTTTCTTCCACCGACATCAGCCAGCATCCCCGGCGCTGGCCATCAGCTCGGCCTGATGTTCGGCAAGCAGCGGCTTGATGACGCCGTCGAGTTCACCGGCGATCACCCGATCAAGCTGATACAGCGTCAGGTTGATGCGGTGATCGGTGACTCTTCCTTGAGGAAAATTGTAGGTGCGGATGCGCTCGGAACGATCGCCGGAGCCGACCAACTTCTTGCGCGTCGCCGCCATCTCGCTGTCCTGCTTGCTGCGCTCGGCGTCGAGCAGCCGCGAAGCGAGCAGGCTCATCGCCTTCGCGCGGTTTTTGTGCTGGCTACGCTCTTCCTGGCAT
>NZ_CAISIQ010000469.1 GCF_903885465.1 uncultured Nevskia sp. | reverse complement strand
TACTCGCACGATCCCGGTGCCGATGCCGATGGCGTCACTTTCGAGATTCCGATCGCCCAGTTGTTCACCTTGCCGGCCGCGCGTTTCGACTGGCTGGTGCCGGGCCTGCTGCCGGCGAAGATCGAAGCGCTGATCCGTTCGCTGCCGATGAACCTGCGCCGCCTGTGCACGCCGGCCGCCGAGTACGCGAACGCGATCGCCAATGCGGCGAATCCGGCCGGCGGCGAGCTGCTGGACGCGGTCTGCGCACGCTTCAAGGACATGAACGGCGTACTGCTGAAGCCGGAGGATTTCGCGCCAGCCAAGCTTGAAGCGCATCTGAAGCCGCGGCTGGTGCTGGTCGGGGCTGATGGCAAGGCGATGGGCGAAGCGGAATCCCTGCTTGCCTTGCAGCAGCGCTTCGGCGGTGCCGCCAGAACGGAACTGAGCAAGCGCGCCGAGACCAGCCCGGAAGCCAAGCGCTGGACCCGCGAGGTGGTGCTCGACTGGGATTTCGGCGCCATGCCGGCGTTCATCGAAGTCGCTGGCGCACGGGCTTATCCGGCGCTGGTCAGCGCCAACGAGCGCATCGGGCTCAAGCTGTTCGAGTCCGCCGAGGCTGCCAGCCAGGCGCATGCCGCTGGTACTCAGGCGCTGCTGCTGGCACGGGTTGCCGATCGCCTGAAGGATCTCGCCAGAACCGCGCGCAGCAGGCTCGGCATCTCACTGGCACAGACCGGCCTGAGCGCCGAGCAACTGGCGTTGCAGGTGGCTGAACGTGCCGCGCGCAGTTACTGGAATCCCGCCGCGATCCGCGATGAAGCCGCATTTCACGCGGCACTCGCGAAGCGCGGCGAGTTCGGCCGCGAAGCGGTCAAGCGGCTCGAAGAAGTCTGCGCCTGGCTGCTGGTCGGCATGGAGCTGCGCAAGAAGCTCGATGCGATCGCCAAGCCTTGGCCGGATGCCAACACCGATCTGCGCAATCAGCTGCAGACGATGTTCGCGCCAGGCTTCATCGACGCCATTCCGGACGACATCTGGCCGCGCATCGGCGTCTATCTGAAAGCCGCGACGATTCGCGCCGAGCGCCTGCCGCACAAGCCGCAGCGCGATCTCGACATGCTCAAGCAGGTGCGCGCCGTCGCCACGCAGCTGAAGGGCCCGTTCCATCCGGCTCGCTGGCTGATCGAGGAATGGCGCATCGCGCTGTTCGCTCAGGAGCTGAAAGCGCTCGGTTCGCCGAGCGCCTTGAAGATCCAGGCCGCAGTCGCGCAATAGCGACTTTCAGCGGGTGGTCTTGCCCGGTGCGACGAACAGCGAATTCAGCCGATCGGCATCGTCGAAATACGTCTGGCCCGTGGCCGCGACCGGCACACGACCCAGCACGTGCAGCGCGCCAGGCGCGGCCACCCGATCGCCGAGCACCGGAACCTGCTCGGTATCGCGGATGCCGGGAATGATGCCGCTGGTGTCGTAGAGGCTGCGGGTCTTGCCGTTGGCGGTGGCGAGCGTGAACACCTCTTCGTAGCGGCGTAGTTCGTAGGCGCTGCTGTCGCCCGAAGCCGCGACGGTGGCCAGCGGCACGACGCGCTGGAGCGCATGGCTGCCGGCGGCGATGCGCAGGGCGACGGGTCCCTTGATCGGCTCCGCTTGCGGGAACAGGGCGGCAGGCTCTGCATCCTTGCCGCTGGCCGGGCGACGCTTCAGCGGCTGGGCGGCAAACCACAGATGGTTGCGGCCGCTGGCGTTGACGCTTTCGTAGATCAGCGGCTCGGCCTGGCCATCGAGCGTGACGCGCCAGATCAGGCTGTCGAGCGCGCCTTCGTTGCCCTCGCGGCCGGCGAACCAGATGAAGTAGTTGATCTGCGTCAGCGGCACGTCGCCGAAGCGGGTGAAGGTGATCTGGTAGTGCATGCGCGGCTGCGCCGGGTCCACCGTCACTGCGTTGTCCTGCGCGATCGGCATGCCGGGCTGATCGCGGCTGCCAGCGGTTTCGATCCACAGCGCCGGTGCGTTGCGCTCGGCGAACGCGCGCCATTGCGAATCGACCAGCGCTGGCACTCCGAGTTCGTCGGGGATGGCACCGCCATAGCCCTTGGCGATCAGTGCCATGTCCTCGACCGGCTTCACGATCCAGAGCTTCAGCGGCGCCTTGGCATCGGCGGCCGGCAGTGGAGCGGCGAAACGCTTGAGGACCGCGGCATCCTGCGCGGCGATGGCCTTGCGCTGGGCATCCGTCAGCTTGGCGGGCGCTTGCCGGTAGTCACTGCCGGGAACGACCTGCTTGCGCAGGAAGGCCATGTTCTTTTCCTCGAACAGTTCGAGGTTGGCCAGGCCGCTGCCGCAGGACAGGAGGTCATAGCGCCAGGTGCCGATCTCCTCGCTCGACAGGCCGAGGTTCTGGTACTCGAACTCGCGGGCTTCCTGATCGAATTCGCGCATGCGTCGGGTCCAGCCGGCGACTTCGTCGAGCCCGCTGACCTTGTCCTTGAGCGAGGCGACGTAGCGATCGGTCCGCAAGTACGGGAACCCGGGAACCCGGTAGTAGCTGCCATCGCGAACGCCGGCGGCATCGATCCGCGCATCCATCTCGGCGTACTTCGCGCGGCAGTCCTTGTAGCCCTTGAGCATGCCCGTGAACATGCCCGGGTCAGTCGGAACCGGCAGCTTCGGCTCGGCGGCAGGCGTGGCCGGGGCGGCGACGGCAGCGCTGGCGAGACCCAGCATCAGCGCGGCGGCGAGCAGGCGAGTGGTCGAGCGGGACATCTGCTGCTTCAGCGCTTCAGGCATGTCTCGTCTCGCGGCAGGAATGGCCGCCATTGAATCCGCAGCCTCCTGCCCCGGCAACTGAGGGTTAACCCCCGAAGTTGCGGTTCAGTGCGCCAGCAGCGGCTGCGGATGACGCCGCCGGTGCCGGCGATTGAGCAGGACGATGGCGATCGTGGCGATGCTCAGCGGCCCGAACCAGGCGAGCAGCTGCGCGGTTTCCGCCTGCGCTTTCGGCAGCAGCCGCGACAGGCCGATGGCGAGGAATGCGATATGGGTGCCGACGCCATTGCCGATCATCGCGCCGTAATGCTCCTTCAACCACCAGCCGGCGTCCGGGCTGGCGCGACGCAGGTTGCGCCACATGCCGGCGCCGATGACCAGGCCGACCACCGGGAAGCCGATCAGCAGCGCATTGCCGGCGATCAGGCCGTAGCTCATCGCCGCCAGCGCCGTGGCCGGTAGCAGCACCGCGTAGATGCGGTAGCCGCCGCTGCGGAAGCCGGCGAAATCCTGCTTGTAGCGCACCGCGCGCGGCGCCACGAACACCGTGGTGGCGACCAGCACCACCAGATAGCTCAGGAATACGCCCTGGCCGGGATGTCCCTTGAGGAAGGACGACAAGGCCATCGGCAAGCCGGTGATCAGGATTGCCCGCATCGCCGCCAGGTAGACGCTGCCGGCTTTCACGTGCAGTCCGCCACGTCCTTTGCGGGCGAAGCCGGCGGTCCAGAACGCGATCAGCGCGATGACGCCGGCGGCAATGTGCAGCTTGACGATCAGCGCATAGGCCAGCAGGGCGAGGTCGATCATGGAAAATCTCCGGTTCGGTGGTGTGTGGCCATTGTCGAAGTCGGCCGCTGCTGCGCCCAGGTGAGAAAAGGCATGCGCCGGGGGTGAGAAAACTCACCTTGGCGCGCTGCCGCGGTACTGCGATGCTCGGCGGATGATCGATCCCGCGCCGCCCGCTGCCCGCTCGTCCTGGAACTCGCCGACGTCGCCGCTGAGTCTGGCGGCGTACATCACCTGGCTGGCGATTGCCGTCGATCCGCTGCGCGATCTGCTCAGCGAGCGGCTGGCGCTCGATGCGCGGACCTTGATCGGCGCCGCCGGCCTGGTGTTGCAGATCCTCCTGTTCGTGCGTCGCGCCAACACTGCGCCGCAGGGCGACGATGGCGCCGTGCGTCGGCTGGTGCTCACCCAGGCGGCTGCCGCACTGCTGGCGATCTGGGGCCTGCCGCAATCCGGCTCGATGGCGGTGCTGCTGATCCTGGTCGCTGCGCAGATGTTCGCGGTCTATCCGCTGCGCCCGGCGCTGTTGCTGACCCTGACCATCAATGCGGTGCTGGCGGTCCTGCT
>NZ_CAISIQ010000468.1 GCF_903885465.1 uncultured Nevskia sp. | reverse complement strand
TGAACTGGAACAAAACGGTGCGGACTCTGGCGATCGATTGCTGCGCTGCGGCAAGGTCACGGTGACCGGGCGGGGCAGGGCGCTAGTGTCCCAGTTCGGACGCCGGCTTTGTAGCGGCTTGATCGTCAGGCCGGGCGTTGACCTGGTTGACGCCTGAATTGCTGCGGGTCTGTGGGCCGGCAGCCGCTGATATACTCCGCGCTTGTGTCGAATGCCGCTGCAAATGCGGTTCCGAGGCAGGGCAGCACCGGCGAGAGTGGCGGAATTGGTAGACGCACTGGATTTAGGTTCCAGCGCCGCAAGGCGTGCGAGTTCGAGTCTCGCCTTTCGCACCATCGGTGATCCTAACTGGGTCAACAACTTACAGTAAATCAGGGCGTTGCAGGTGCTCCGGAAGTCCACTAAGGTGGTCCAAGGAGTCAAAAGGATGCCCCGTCTCATGTCTGTTTGGCAGCACCCGATCCACAAGGTCTGTTATATCCGCGAGCCAATCCCTGCTGACCTCAGGGCGGCTGCGGGCGGCAAGCAGACGTATAAGCGCAGTCTTGGCGTTAAGACGCTCTCAGAAGCCCGCAGGGTCTACCCGGACGCGCTCTCCACCTTCCGGATATTCCTTGATTCCCTCCGCAACGGCCCTCAGCGGCTAACTGCTGCCGAGGTCGAGGCGCTGGTTGGGGTCTGGTATCGGGAAAACTTGGACGCTTGGTCGCATGATCCTGGCGCCGCAAAGCACTGGGAATCAGCAGCCCTTTACCTTCCAGGTGGTGACAACCCCAGCGACGAGGCAGAAAGGGCGCGCTTCGTCAGACCCTACGTTGATGCCTTGCTGAACTCAAAGGGCTTGTCGGTCGATGCGGAGACCTTGAGCCGCTTTAGCGACCGCCTGTTCCGTCGAATGCTTGCCCTTTTCGAGCGTATGGAAGTCAGGGCTGGCGGCAACTTTACTCCGGACCCGGTCCTTGCCGAGTTTCCCGCGTGGGCTCCAGTTACGCCGCCAACGATTCCCGATGGTGGGCTTACTTTCGATGCGATGTTTGAGCGTTGGAGAAACGAGGTAGAGAGGGCACCGGGGACGGTCGCAGAAACGCGCGCCATTCTCGCTGCTTTCAGGAAATACGTTGGCCGTCATGACCCTGCGGCGGTAGAAACCGCAGATGTGGAACGGTGGCGCGACGCACTTCTGATCGAAGGTCCTTCCGGTAAACCGCTGCGCCACAGCACCGTTCAGCGCAAATATCTCGCGGCAGTCTCCACCATCTATCGTGCCTCCCAGGGGCGAGGCAGCGGCCGCCTTGCAGGGAACCCGGTGGAAGGTGCTTGGTTCAGAGGTCGCCAGTTCTCCGACTCTGATGACATCCGCGCCTACAGCGCAGACGAAGTCGCGAAGATTCTTCGCGCTTGCCGTAACGAGCAATTGCCCGAACGGCGCTGGCTGCCATGGCTGATGTTGTACACGGGGGCTCGCTTCCGCGAGGCCGTGCAGTGCATCGCCTCAGACATCCGAGAGCACGAGAATATTGCCTATTTGTCTATCAATCTGGAACATAAATGGAAGCGCTTGAAGGGCAAGCCTGGTCAGGTCTCGCCCTCATTGCGAGACGTTCCACTGCACCCGCTTTTGCTGGCTGAGGGCTTTGCCAAATACGTGAAGTCTTTGGAGCCAACTGGCTTCTTGTTCCCGAGACTTAAGCCGCGCCCTGACGGAAGCTCTAACGAAGGCCGCCCGGTTACCTCCCTGCGCACATGGGTTGCGCAGTTCGCTTCATCGGAAGAGGGTAGTCGGCAACGAACCAACCCGACGCATTCCTTTCGCCACTCGTTTGAAGATTTGCTTCGGGACGCAACGGAAGATGGGGAACTTCGCCTGGACATTCAGGGGCGGTCAAACAGTTCATCAGCGCGAGGCTACGGGGACGGTCACTCGTTGCGGCGAAAGCAAGAAGTTATCGGGCGAATTAAGCCGCTGTGCTGATCACGCCGATCCGCAAAATAGTTCTCGGTCGATGGTGCTGAAACCCTTTATCAGTAAGGCATACAGCGCACGCCGACGGCCTTGCTTGTCAGGTTCTGACAGGTGACCTCAAAAGTCCTTTAGTTACTTGAGGTTGCCCCGTGGGCGTCTACGGGTGCTCTCATATCAGAAATCGTCGCTTGAGGGCGTTTGTCCGTCATCCTGAGGTAACTCATACGGTCCAAGGGTTTCCACTACTACTGACGCTTTCAACAGCCTTTCTCTGATGCGTCCCCGAACCTTGGGTGATGAGACTCCCCGGGCGGCAGCGAGGCATTGTTCAATAGCTGCAAATGCAGCTTGTGCCGATCGCTCGGCATTCTTCGCTCGATAGTCGAACTCACCAGACCCCTTGGGCTTCGGTGCATCGCGCTTGAACTTGGAGTAAACGGCTGGGTGATCCTCGGCTATCCAGTGCAAGACAGTTTCATGGGAGACCGAGCCGCCCAGCGCCGCAGCGAGTTGGCGACTCGACATGACCTTTCCGCGTCCGACCTTGTGGTTCCCGGCCTTCACGAAAAGGGATAGTGCCGCTCGGACCTCCGCCTTCGACAGCCGCTTGCCGTTGGTGCTGTTGTCGTCAATGGCGAGCAGTACGGCACCGGGGTGATCGGTCTCGTAAACATCGGCTGTGATTGTTGGTAGGCCTCTGCGGTAAGTAGCCGCGATTCTGTGATGTCCGCCGATTACTACAAGTGCACCACCGACGACCCCTAGCTTCACCGGCGGAAAGCTAGTGCCGTTCTTCATGGCAGTTGCGTACTCATTGACCAGCTTCACGTCCAGGTTCTTGCGCGTCTGGTAGGGATGGTGAGGCGAGATGTCCACAAGTGATACTTCTCGGCGGATTGGCTGTGTCATGTGCTAGTGTACTTCCTTGCTTCAAGAAATGGCGCGGCGACTAGCTCCGCGACGCGCTCTAGTTGTTCCCCCAGGTGCCGCAGGACACGCCCACGGCTTGCCGGATACTTGTGCAACTCGGTGGCCTCCAGCGATCCGCCGGGGCCGCTGCGTTCCCATCGGCGGTGCGTGCCGCTGGCCATGCGGTGCAGCAGCTTGGCGGCCTGCACCTGCTGAAACTCGCTGTGCCGATCTGCGCCGGGGTCGCTGGCAATGGTGGCGGCCACGGCAAGCCATGCGGCCAATACATCCACCGGCGGCACCTTGGCGTCCCTCAGGCGAGCCCATGCGGCCCGGCAGCGTTCAGAGGGCGGCAGGCCAGCAAGGCGCGTGGCGGGCAGGTGCTGACCGGCGGCAGCGTACTGGGATTGAACGCCAAGGACTCCGCGCACTACCGATGGGTCCGCCTGATGCGCCGCAAGCCACGCCTCAGCGGCCTGCCGGTGCGGCGCCAGGACCTTGCTGGGGAAGCTGCCGTGCGCGTAGCTGCCGTGTCGTCCGTAATGATCCTCATGAGCGCGACAGGCTCGCCGACTCAGGCCCGTGCCTCGTGCTGCCGGGGTCCGCTGGGTACAGCCGACAATCCGGCAATACCCGGCATCTTCCCTGCCTTCCGCGATGCGCCGCGACAGGTCCGCCTTGCGTCGCTTGCGGGTCTCCCAGGTGGTCATTTATTGACCAACTCGACGCCCCGCACTCGGTCACGCCGAAACAGGGGAGAACAGATGGCGGTCACGGCCACAGGCTCAGGTTGTCGCCGGTGCCTGGGTCGCTCCGCTGCGCTCTTGGTTCAGCACGAACAGGCGTCGCAGGACTTCATCATCCGTCAGCGGCCACTTCCAGCCGTAGGCAGCGGCGACCGCTTCATCTAGGGCGCGATGAAGGTGAACCAGCCATGTAGGCGGTGCGTTGTATAGGTTGGTCAGGGTCCGAGCCTTCAGGTCCGCTTCGTGTCCCGGCTTGGGGATGATCCGTTCCGGGTAGCCAGGGACCGCCTCGGCGATGCGGTCAACCCATGGGGCAGGGTTCAGCCAGTTATCGCGCGTTTCGACTAGCTTCCGGGCCGCTTCGCTAATGGCCGCCGCTAGGGTGTTCTTCGCTTGGTCGGCTGCCGAGATATTCGGGGTCAGGCCCGGAGGAAATGGGAACGTATCGAAGCAGGTTGTTGCCGTGTATCGCGGATCATTCCCGACGCCCAGGTAAGTGCACATCCTGAGAGACCAGACTTCGTGAAACCGCGAATGAAGAACGCCGAAAGTCACGTCATCTGAGCGTGTGATGACAGAAAGGTTTTTATCTGCGACGACTCCAGCCGGTAGCCATGCGAAGACTCGATGCTTGGAAACTTCCGGCGTGACGATGAATCGGGGGAGTCCGGCAAGTGCGCGGCGCATTACCGGCCGCGACCATTGGAATAACCACCAATACTCGTTGGTTCTCGCCTCGCGCTTGCCGAAGCGCGTTGGCTGTACGTGCGTCTTGATATGAGCGAACGGGGCTTCATACATTGCGGCGTCGACTTCCTCGGCATCTGTCCCGAAGTCAACAATCCAATAGTCTCGATTGCGGCGTGTAACGTCCAGCCCATTGGACCAAGGCCGCACTACATCACTGTTGGGACGCCCGTTCGGGTTCGGCAGTTTCAGCCAGCTTCGCGCCACATCGCCGGGTATCTCGAAGGGGCCGGTCTTCTGAATGCCCGAGAAACAGCGGCCCTCGTTCTCTTTCAGCCGCACTGCGCGTGTCAGGTCTGCACTGGCATCGCTCCCGGCAGCGGTCAGGTCCGGGAAGATCGTTCCGGCTTCGGTACCGTTCAGCATTGCCGATCCATCGGTGCGGCCGAAACAGACCAGGGACACGCGGACTGCCGCGCCGTCGTTGATCCATTCTTCATCGCTCCAGGCGTTGAAGATTCGGCCGTGATCGCAGATGTGCTTCAGCACTTCCCGATTCCTGCCGCCGCGAATGCTGTTGGTCGTGACCAGTCCCGTGCGCTTCAGCGTTCCCGCCCGGATGAGGTCGTTCGCTTTCTCGAACCAGTAGCAAACAAGGTCCGCTCCGCCTGGGACTCGACCTTCATAGGTCTTCCGAAGGTTTGCGACTGCTTCAGCGCCTAGTTCGCCGACCATCTTCTTGTCGCCGACGAAAGGCGGGTTACCGACGATGACATCTGCCGCTGGCCACACGGCCTCGCTGCCGTCCACGTTTAGCAGTGCGTCGCGATTCTCGATCTGCTCCAGAGGCTTGAGGATTGGATTCTTTGCCACGCCGTAGCCGTTGGCGATCATCCATTGAATCTCGCCGATCCAGATGGTCACGCGGGCAAGTTCTGCCGCGTAGGCGTTCAACTCGATGCCTTTGACGGACTGCGGCCCGATGGCCGGGAACTGCAAGCCCAGGCCCAGCGCTTCCGCGTCCAAAAGGATTCGCTTCTCAGTGTCCTTCAGGGCTCGCAGGGACAGATACAGGAAGTTGCCGCTACCACAGGCCGGGTCTAGCACCGTGAAGGCCCTGAAGCGCTCCAGGAAGCGATTGAAGCGGGTCTGCGCGGCCTTGCTGACGGTTTTGGCGGCCTTGCCGATCTGTTTCGCCAGCTCGACCTTTTCGGCTTCCCATTCGGCTAGCCAAGGCTCCACGACCACGGGGCGCACGATCTTCATGATCGTTTCCGGGTCGGTGTAGTGGGCTCCCAACTGACTGCGCTTGCTGGGGTCTAGGCCACGCTCGAACAGGGTGCCGAAGATGCTGGGTTCAATCTCGCTCCAGTCCAGCAGACAGGCTTCAAGTAACAGCTTCAGGTCATCGGCTTCCAGGCGGAGCGTGGCGTCATCCTCGAATAGCCCGCCGTTGAACCATTCGATGCTCTCGAACGCCAGATGCCCGCCCTTGTTCATGGCGGCGAACAGGTCCCCGCTGAACTTGGTGAATAGGTCGGGCTTGCTCTGGGAGCTTTGCACCAGCTTGGTGAACAGGTGACCCGGCAACAGACCGATATCTTCGGCGAACATGCAGAACAGCAGGCGGTTCAGGAAGTG
>NZ_CAISIQ010000467.1 GCF_903885465.1 uncultured Nevskia sp. | reverse complement strand
GGCCGCTTTTTTGTTTGCTGCTTGCAACCGCCAGCTTCAGGCCTTGCGCGTGAAGCCCACCAGCACCAACCCGCCACCGACCACCAGCGCCAGAATGCCAGCCCACTGCGGCACGGCCTTGTCATGCTTGACCTCGGCCTTCAGATCGCCGATCTGCGCCAGGGTGCTGGTCTTCTCGTACTCGAACTTGCCCAGCAGCGCGGCCACGCCCAGGGCGGCGACCACCAGTCCGACGATGATGATTCCGTAGCGCATCGATCCACTCCGTGATGAGGCGGGAGAGCCTTAAACCACTGGCTCGTGGGGCAAGGGCCCCGAAGCTTTTATACGCGCAACGCAGCGGGGCAATTCGGCAGTGACGCTGAAGCCGCCTTCGGACAAGGCGCTGATCCGGCCGCGATGCGCCGTCGCGATCGCCGCGACCAGCGCCAGGCCCAAGCCACTGCCTTCGGTATGACGGCTGCGCTCGGAGCGGGCGAAGCGCTGGAACAGGCGCGGCAGCTCGTTCGCCGCGACACCCGGGCCGTCATCGCCGATGGTGATTGCCGCGTGATCGCCAACTGCGCTCAGCCGCACGGTGATCGTGGTGCCGGCCGGCGTGTGGCGCAGCGCGTTGTCGAGCAGATTGGCGACCAGCTGACGCAGCAGCCGGCGATCGCCGGACACCACGACGCTGGCCTCGATCGCGCACTTCAGTCGATGGCCGCTGGCCTCGATGTCCGGCAGGTAGGTGTCGACCAGTTCGTCGAGCAAGGCATCGAGCGCCACCTCGGAGAAGTGCCGCCGCACCGTCAGCGCTTCGACTTCCGAGATACGCAGCAGCGCGGCGAACAGATCGAGCAGTTCGCGCGAGTCGGTCAAGGCGGCTTCGATGGCCAGTTGACGATCAGCTTCGTCCGTCGTCGACAACGCTTCGTCGAGCCGGTTGTTGAGCCGGGTCAGCGGCGTGCGCAGATCGTGGGCGACATCGCTGGACACCTGGCGCAGGTTGTCGAGCAGCGCGGCAATCCGTTCCAGCATCCGGTTCAGGGTGGCCGAGACGCGGTCGAACTCGCTGCCGGAACCGTCCAGCGGCATCCGTCGGCTGAGGTCGCCGTCGATGATCGCCTGGGCTGCGCCGTCGATTTCCCGGAGCCGCGCACGGGTCACGCTGCCGACCGTCCAGGCGCCACCGATGCCGATCAGCAGCATCGCCGCGAAGGCGATCGCGGTGATCGTCAGGATCGTCGTATCGGTTTCCTTGAGCGCCGCGCGATCGGCTGCGACGACCAGCCGGCTGCCGTCGGCCAGTTCGGTGGTCAGCGCCTGGGAGACGCGGCCGCCATTGCGGTGCTTGAGATGTTCCAGATAGCCGGGCTTCGGGGGTGCCGGCGCGTCCAGGTCCCCGGCCGTGCGCCGCCCGGTGGCGTCGATCAAGGCGTAGGCAAGGCCGTCACTACCCCTGATCGCTTCGCGCTGGCGGATCGTGCGGGTCAGTTCGGCCGCCCCGCCGCGGCTGTGCTCGGCGAGCAGCGCGCGAGTCTCGCTGGCGATCCTGTGGTCGAGCTGTACTTCCAGCGCTTCGTGAGCAACCTCGTAGACGACGAAGCCGATACCCAGCGCCGATAGCGCGAAGGCGAGGCTGACCAGCGCAACCAGGCCGAACGTCGAACGCCAGAGCGGGCGCAGCAGCGGTGACATCAGGCGCTCCGATAGCGGTAGCCGGCACCGCGCAGGGTTTCGATCGGATCCGGCTCGCCGCCGGCATTGAGCTTGGCGCGCAGGCGGCTCAGATGAGTTTCGACGATGTTGGTGCGCGGATCGAAATCGAAATCCCAGACCCGCTCCAGCAGCATGGTTCGGGTCATCACCCGATCGGCATTGCGCATCAGCTCGGCGAGCAAGGCGAACTCGCGCGGCTGCAGCAGGATCCTGCGGCCAGCACGCTGCACGCTGCGGCGGGCGAGGTCGAGTTCGACCTCGCCGACCACCAGCCGCTGCGGCTCGGCCTGGATCGCCGGCCGGCGGCCGAGCGCATGGACTCTTGCCGCCAGTTCCGAGAACGCGAACGGCTTGACCAGGTAATCGTCGGCACCGCTTTCCAGGCCTTCCACCCGATCGGCAATACCGGCGACTGCGGTAAGCATCAGCACCGGCGTGCGGTTGCCGGTGGCGCGCAGCATGCGCAGCAGGGACAGACCATCGAGGCCGGGCAGCAAACGATCGACGATCAGCGCATCGAAGCGTCCGTCGGTGGCCTGGAACAGACCGTCGCGGCCATCGCCGCTGCTACTGATCTGATGGCCGAGCGCGGCCAGTCCCTTGACGATGAACTGGCGGGTCGATTCATCGTCTTCGACGATCAGGATGCGCATGGTGGCGATGCTAGCGGGCTGCTGCCAATGGCGCTGGCGCCTGCTGCCAGCCACCACCCAGCGCGCGGAACAGACTCAGTTGCTGACGCGCCAGGGCGATCGACGAGTCGATGCTTTGGCGCGTCAGATCGGCTCGGACCCGCTCGGCATCGATGCGCAGCAGTGGTGACGCATCGCCGTGACGAACTCTGGACGCGGCAAGCGCCAGCGTGCGCTCGGCGCTGCTGATCGCCGCACTCAGCATCGCCTTGCGCTGCGCTTCGGCAGCCATCGCCAGCAGCGCTGATTCGACTTCGCGCAGCGCGCGCAAAGTCACCGCGTCCCAGGCAGCCAGTGCCGCTTGCTCGTTGGCGCTGGCCTGGGCGATGCGGGCGCGTGCCGGGCTCTGGTTCGGGAACGTCCAGGTGATCAGCGGCGTCGCGGTGCTGACCAGGCCGCCGGCCAGCAAGCCGATCGCGCCGCCGAGATTGACCACCGGATACAGCTCGGCGGCGGCGACGCCGATCCGCGCGCTCGCGGCTGCCATCCGCCGCTCGGCTTCGCGAATGTCCGGCCGGCGGCGCAGCAGCGTCTGGCCGTCACCGATCGGCAGCGCTGCCGGCAGCTCCGGCAAGGCACGGCAATCAATGGCTGCGACGAGCGGATCGGCCGGCATCAGGCCGCGCAGCTCGGCGAGGCGATAACGGGCGATTGCCGCCGCTGCGTCGAAGCCCGGCCGCGTGGCGCGGGTCGCCGCTAGCAGCGATTCGGCTTGTGCGACTTCCAGTTGCGACAGCTCGCCGGCCGCCAGCTGGCTACGCAGGTTCGCGGTCAGTTCGGCCTGCGCGGCGATCACCGCATCGGCCGCCGCCACACTTTCGCGCGCCGCGCACAGCTCGACATAGGCGGCGACGGTATCGGCGGCCACGGCCACCCGCAGACCATCGAGCGCAGCAGCGGTGGCTTCGGCATCGGCCTGCGCAGCGTCGGCGGCGGCACGCAGCCGGCCGAACAGATCGAGTTCCCAGCTGACCGTCGCCGCGAGGTCGTAATCGGTGGCCGGCACATTGCTCGCTGACGGTTGACCGGACGGGTTGTCGATGCCGGCGCTGCTGTCGATCCGCGTCTGCGGCAATCGCGCGGCCCGCGCTTGAGCGGTGCCGGCACGAGCCGCTGCAAGCCGCGCGTAGCCGGTGCGCAGGTCGGCATTGGCCGCAAGGCTGGCGGTGACCAGCGCATCGAGCGTCGGATCGTCGTACAGCCGCCACCAGTCCGCTGGCAGCTCGGCGAGATCTGTCGGTGCATTGATGAAGGCGCCAGCGGACATCGAAGCCGGCGGCGGCAGCGCCGGAGCGGTTGCGCAGGCCGCCAGGCCCAGTGTCGCCATCGACAGCAGCCAGAGTTTCACAGCCGTACCTCGTGGCCGTAGCGGCCATACAGCGCCGGCATCAGCAGCAGGTTCAGCGCAGTTGATGAGACCAGGCCGCCGAGGATGACGATCGCCATCGGATATTCGATCTCGTGGCCGGGCGCGTTGCCAGTGACGATCAGTGGCACCAGTGCCAGACCGGCGCAGCTCGCAGTCATCAGGATCGGCAGCAGGCGTTCGCTGGCGCCGCGCAGCACCAGTTCCGGGCCGAAGGCCTCGCCCTCGTGCTGCCGCAGATGCTGGTAGTGGGCGAGCAGCATGATGCCGTTGCGCGCCGAGATGCCGATCACGGTGACGAAGCCGACCAGCGAACCCAGCGACAGCAGCCCACCGGTGGCCATGACCGCGAGCACGCCGCCGACCAGCGCGAACGGCAGGCTGGCCGCGAACAGCGCGGTCAGGCGTAGCGAGCGGAACTCGGTCCAGACCAGCAGCAACATGCCGATCAGGCCGAGCAGCGAGGTGAACAGCAGTTGCTCGCGCGCCGCCTTCAGTGCCGCGTACTCGCCGAGCACCTGCGGGTAGTAGCCGCGCTCGAACGGCAGCGCCCGCACCGCAGTTTCGACGGCACGGGCGACGGTGCCGAGATCGGCGCCCGAGACATTCATGGTCACGTCGAGCCGGCGCTGGCCGTTCTCGCGCTTGATCTCGTTCGGCGCCGGCACGATGCGGATGTCAGCAACATCGCGCAGCCGCACCGGCGCGCCGGACGGCGTTTCGATCAGCAGCTCGGCGATCTGACTGGTATCGGCGCGGACGGCGGGCTCGGCCCAGATCGCGACGTCGAAAGCCTTGCGGTCGCGATAGATCTCGCCGACCTTCTGGCCGGCAATCAGGGTCTGCGCCTGGCGGCGGACTTCGCCGGCGGTCAGGCCCATCGTCGCCAGTGCATCGAGCCGCGGCCGAATCTGGATCTGCGGCACCAGCACCTGCTGCTCGACCTTCAGGTCGGCAACCCCGGCGATGCCGGCCGCTGCGGCCCGAACCTGTTCGGCGGCGGCGCGCAGCTGGTCCTGGTCCGGCCCGAAGATGCGCACGACAACCGTCGCGCTGGCACCGCTGAGCACTTCCTTGATCCGTTCGCGCAAGTAGGTCAGCAGGTCACGGAACAGGCCCGGATAGCCGTCGATCACCGACTGGATGCGTTTGACCGAAGCCTCGTGATCGGCGGCAGCATCGAGGCTGATCCACAGCTCCGCGAAGTTCGGGCCGACCACTTCATCGGCGACTTCGGCGCGGCCGATGTGAGCGCCGAAGTTGCGCACGCCGGGCACCGCGCGCAGCTCCTTCGACACCTGCACGGTGATCCGCTCCATCGCGTCCAGCGAGGTGCCGGGCTTGCCGATCCAGTGCATCAGGAAATCGGTTTCCTGGAAGTCCGGCAGGAACTGATCCTTGAAGCCCGAGTAGCCGATGACGGCGATCAGCAGGCCGGCCGCGACGATGCCAGCGGCCATCCCCGGCTGGCCGATCAGCTTTGGCAGCAGCCGTGCGTAAGCCCGCTTCAGCCAGAGGGCCAGCCGCGCTTCGTGCTGCGCGTCTGCAGCGCTGCGCGGCAGCAGCGTCAGACACAGCGCCGGTGTCACCGTCAGCGCCACCAGCAGCGAAGCGCTGATCGCCAGCATGTAGGCGATCGCCAGCGGCCGGAAGAAGGTGCCGGCAACGCCGCCTAGAAAGATGATCGGCAGGAACACCAGAATCACGATCAGCGATGCGAACACCACCGCCGAGCGCACTTCCAGCGAGGCCGACAACACCACCTCGAACGTGCTGCGCGGCAACGGTGCGGCGCGGTTCAGCGCCAGGCGGCGAGCGATGTTCTCGACATCGATGATGGCGTCGTCGACGACCTCGCCGAGCGCGATCACCAGGCCGGCGATGATCATCACGTTGATCGTGGCACCGCTCCACAGCAGCACCAGCGCCGCACCGAGCAGAGACAGCGGAATGGCGATGAAGCTGATCAGCGCCTGGCGCGGATCGCGGGTGAACAGGAACAGCACGGCGGCGACCAGCAGGCAGCCGATCAGCAGCGCATCGCGCAGGTTGTCGATCGAGCGCTCGATGAAAGTCGCTGGCCGGAACAGCGTGCTGTCGACGTGGACATCGCCGAGGCCCGGCTGCAGCTCGGCGAGCGCGGCTTCAACCGCGCGGGTCAGCGCCAAGGTATTGCCGGTCGGCTGCTTCTCGACGATCAGCATGATGCCGGGGCCGTCATCGATGATGGCGCTGCCGATCGGTGCCGCGTAGTGCTCGACGACCCTGGCGACATCGCCGATCCGCACTGGAGCGCCGCCGGCGAGCTTGATCACCGCATCGGCCAGATCGGCCGCGCTCTGCACCATGCCGCTCTGCTGGACCGGCAGCCGCTGGTTGGCACCATCGACAAAGCCGCCGCCGCCGACCAGCACCGCGTCTCCGGCTGCGGCGCGCAGTTCCGCGAGGCTGACATTGGCGGCGCGCAGACGGTCAGGATCGACCAGGATCTGCAGCTGGCGATCGCGCTGGCCCCAGACCGCGACATTGGCGACACCGGGCACGGTCATCAGCCGCGGCCGGATCGTCCAGCGCACCAGCTCGG
>NZ_CAISIQ010000466.1 GCF_903885465.1 uncultured Nevskia sp. | reverse complement strand
CGGCACTCGATGCCGGTTTCGTCGTTTTCGATGCCGCTGAAAAGTAAGGATTTCACCCCCTGCTGCACCTGTTGATGCGTCCAACCCCCAAAACGGATTCGGGCTCAGACTGAACCAAAGGAGATTTGTAATGAAGAAGACCCTGTTTGCCGCCGCCACCCTCGCCGCCGTGATGTCGATCCCAGCGCAGGCTGGCGGTCCGATCGTCCAGAACACCCTTCTGGTCGTGAAGGCCGTGCTCGCTGAGCCGGGCGTTTCGCTGAGCAATATCGTCAAGGCGCTGCCGGACATCGCCAACGACACGGTCGCTGGCGTCGCCAACGTCGGCAACGCGCTGCCGCCGGCCCTGCTTCGCACCTCGCCGCAGCAGCGCACCACGCAGACCATCATCGTGCCGCTGCCAGGCCCGGCGTTCCTGAATGCCGACCTGGTCAACATTCAGGGCGAAGTCGGCGTCAAGGTCACGATGGCCAGCCCGCTGACGATCACGCTGACCACCGGCCAGTAAGCGTCGCTGTAAGCACGTCAAGCAGTCTCGAAAAGCCCGGCAGCGTGCCGGGCTTTTCATATTCAGGCATCGTCGGATTTTCCCGCCGTGCCGCCATTTCCCAAACAGGATCCGCACCTTGGCCATAGCCCTGCCCCCGCCGGCTGAACCGCAGATGGTGCCGGCGGCCGAAATTCGTCCCTACGCCAAACTGAAGGTCCAGGCGGGCGCGCTGACCTTCTATGTCGCCGATTTCTGCAAGATCGGCACGGCTCAGGTGGTGCGTGTGGCATCGGTCGCCACCACCCCGGCCGAAATCGTCCGCGGTCTCGGCGCCAGCTGCTACCTGCTTGGCTATCCAGCGGCGATGACCCGTTACGGGGTCGACGGCTCTACCTTGTACATCGAAGTGCAGCGCGGAAGAATCAGCTCGGTGGAAGCACCGTCGCGGATCAAGGCGTACTTCGCAGGCATCGAAAAATCGCGCTTCGTCACTGCCGCCAATCTCGAAAAACGCCGCGTGCTGGCCGATTCGCTCAGCGAACGGGCTGGCGACAATTATCAGATGCAACTGGTGCCGGACGGCCCGGATTCCTCGAAGCTGGTCATCGACAATCCGACCGATGGCCGCGATCGCCTGCAGCTGCGCGCCGGCTTCGCGACCAACGGCAATCGCTATTCCGGCCGCTATATCGCCGATGGCCAGGCCCGTTATTCGTGGGGAGATGGCACGGAAGCGCTGGTCGGTGTCGGCGCGGCGGTACGTCCGCCGCAGTTGCGCGACGACCAGAGCGGCCCCTATCACGAAGCGTCAGGCTCCTTGTCACGGGTCACCACGGCGGGCGTACTCGGCGTCGACGGCCGCTATGTCGAACTCAAGCCCAAGGTGCCGGCGATCGATGCCATGGGCACCGTTTTCCCGGCTGGACTGGACGGCGAAATCACCGAGGCCGGCGTCTCCTGGCTGGTGCCGCTGCATGCCGCCTATAACGATCGCGTCACCCTGAGCATGCGCGTCGCCCGCGTCCAGCAGACCTTCGATTTCGACGATCAGCGCCTGCTGACCGAGCGCTATACCAAGGCCAACATCGTGGTCAGCGCGGCCACCCGGTTCGCGGTCGCCGGCAGCCATATTTTCGAGCTGCAAGGCGGCGTCGATCTCAGCCAGGGCTTCACCTCCACGCCGTTCGTGCCGGCTGGTGGCGGCGGACGCGGCCAGTTCTCGATGGCCCGGCCAGCCATCCGCCTCAGCTATCAGCCGGGCGCCGCGTTCACGCCGTCGATCGAAGCTTCCGCCCAGTTCACCTCGGCAGCGCTGCCGCAGAACGAACAGGTGGTGCTCGGTGGCGACCTGCAGCGCGCTTTCGAGCCTGGCACGGCCGCTGGCGATCAGGGCTGGCGAGCACGCGCCACGGTCAACCATCGGCCCTGGGCGCTGGGTTGGCTGTCATTCGAGCCGACGCTGTTCGCCGAGTACGGCGCCGCCCGTTTCCGCGATCCGCCGCCGGTCACCGCGGGCACCGCCCAACGCGCGGCGGTTGGCCTTGAAGCGACGGTGCGCCTGGGCAGCACGGTGGAATTCACCGGCTTCGTCGCCGAGCCGGTTCTGGCCTCGGGACCGTCGCTGCTCGCCGATGACGAACGCCGGCTCGGCGCGCGGCTGAGCATCACCTACTGATGTGCGAACGGCGCCGGTCATCACGACCGGCGCTGTCCAGCTTCAAACCTCCGCCTTGTCGCCCTTCTCTTCCAACCAGGCCTTGCGATCTCCGGCCCGCTTCTTGGCCAGCATCATGTCCATGATCGCGTCGACGGTGACCGGTACTTCCGCACCTTCGACGTCGGCAATCCCGGTATCGACGGCTCCATCCAAGGTCAGCTGAACGAGGCGGCGGGTATCGCGGCTCATCGTCGTTTCGCGGAGCTGCAGCGGGTTCATCTCGCCCAGGCCCTTGAAGCGCGTGACGTTGATCTTGGCCTTGTTGCCCTCGGCCTGCAGGCGATCAAGGATGCCTTCACGCTCCGCATCGTCGAGCGCATAGAACACCTGCTTGCCGGCATCGATGCGGAACAGCGGCGGCATCGCGATGTAGATGTGGCCGGCCTTCACCAGTGGCCGGTAGTGCTTCAGGAACAACGCGCACAACAGCGTTGCGATGTGCAGACCATCGGAGTCGGCATCGGCCAGCACGCAGACCTTGCCGTAACGCAGACCAGTGATATCCGACGAACCGGGATCGACACCGATGGCGACGCTGATGTCGTGGATTTCATTGGACGCCAGCGCTTCGTTGGCATCGACTTCCCAGCTGTTCAGGATCTTGCCGCGCAGGGGCATGATCGCCTGGGTGTCGCGGTCGCGCGCCTGCTTCGCCGAGCCGCCGGCGGAGTCACCTTCGACCAGGAACAGCTCGGTCTGATTGAGATCGGTCAGCACGCAATCGGCCAGCTTGCCGGGCAGCGCCGGGCCGCTGGTGATCTTCTTGCGCACCACCTGCTTGGCCAGCTTCATCCGCGCATTGGCGTTGGCGATCACCAACTGGGCCACCTGCTCGCCGGCTTCCGGATGCTTGTTCAGCCAGACCGAGAACGAGTCGTGGACCACGCCCTGAACGAAGGCAGCGGTCTCGCGTGAAGACAATCGTTCCTTGGTCTGGCCGGCGAACTGCGGATCGAGCATCTTGATGCTGAGCACGTAGCTGCAGCCCTGCCAGACATCGTCCGGCGACAGCTTCAGGCCGCGCGGCAGCAGATTGCGGAACTCGCAGAACTCGCGGATCGCTTCGGTCAGGCCGGTGCGCAGGCCGTTGACGTGAGTGCCGCCCTGCGCCGTCGGGATCAGATTCACATAGCTTTCAGCGACCGCTTCCGGGCCACCGTTGACCCAGCACAGCGCCCACTCGGCTTCTTCGCGCTTGGCGGCGAACTTGCCGATGAAGGGCTCGGCAGGCAGCACTTCGGCGCCGTTCAGCGAATCCTTCAGGTAGTCGAGCAGGCCGTTCTCGTACTGCCAGACGGTCTGTTCATTGTTGACCTGATCGTCGAGCGTCACCTTCAGGTTCGGGCACAGCACGGCTTTCGCGCGCAAAACCTGTTTCAGACGCGGCACCGAGAACTTCGGCGAGTCGAAGTATTTGTCGTCCGGCCAGAAATGCACCGTGGTGCCGCTCTTCTTGATCGGCGCATCGCCGACCCGGGTCAGCTCGCTGGCCTTGTGACCGTCGGCGAAACCGATCAGCCACTCGCCACCGCCGCGGACCACGCGCACTTCCAGCACTTTCGACAGCGCATTGACCACCGACACGCCGACGCCGTGCAGGCCGCCGGAAAAGCCGTAGGCCTTGTTCGAGAACTTCGCGCCCGAGTGCAGCTTGGTCAGGATCAGTTCGACGCCGGAAACGCCGTGCTCCGGGTGGATATCGACAGGCATGCCGCGGCCATCATCCGAGACTTTCAGCGATCCGTCGGCGAGCAACACCACGTCGATGCGCTTGGCGTGTCCGGCCAGCGCTTCGTCGACCGAGTTGTCGATGACTTCCTGAGCCAGATGATTCGGCCGCGAGGTATCGGTGTACATGCCCGGGCGCTTGCGCACCGGGTCCAGGCCGCTCAGAACTTCGATCTGGTCGGCGCCGTAGGCGTTGTTGTTCGGGGTGGCCATCAGGGCAATCAGGAGACTTGGGTTCGCAGGACTGCGAAAGACGCGGGACGGTACCCAATGGACCGCCGCGTCGCAAGGCCGGCCGGTTCAGCCGCCTGCCCCGCTCGACGCGGGTTCAGCGCTCGCGGATCGCCGTAAACGAGCAGACGTAGAACAGCGCCAGCGGCACCAGCACGCTCAGATGGGCAATCGAGAAATTGCGGATGTCGAGCAACTGCACCAGCGTATTGGCGAACCAGACACCGGCTGGCGTCAGGCCAACGGCCACCGCACTACCGACCATCGCCGCCATCGGCACGATCCAGCGCGGGGCTGGCTTGCGCGGCGCCGGCATGTTCATCAGCACGCGGACCACGAAACCATCGTCGGCGATATGCGGCTGCCGGGCCGCATCTTCATGCAGCAGCGCGTCGATCCAGGCGTCGTCACCGGGTATCGGACCATGCATCGAGCCGCCACGGCCCACGGGAAAGGTCGATCCGTCCATAGGTTTGTCCTGGGTCTTGTTGGCTTCAGTCGTCATGACATCCTCGGCTCCCAGACCTGCAAGTGCACTTTCAGCTTCTGCTTGGCGCGGGAAATATGCGATTTCACCGTGCCCAGCGGGCAGTTGAGGGCGTAAGCCGCTTCCTCGTGACTGCGGTCCAGATAGTAGCACTGGGCAATCACCGCTCTTTCTGCGGGCGATAGGATCGCCATCGCCCGTTGCAGATCCATCTGCAGATCGGCCGTGGTCTGCTCGGGATGCAGATCCTGCGGGCCGTCGTGTTCTTCGGGCTCGGCGATATTCTCGTCGAGCTGCTCTTCTTCATGGCGCGAGCGGATCGCCATCAGGAAGCTGTTGTAGGCGATCCGGTAGATCCAGGTGCTGAATCGGGCATCGCCGCGGAACTGGTCGAGCTTGCGATGCGCCTGCAGAAAGGTTTCCTGGGCGAGATCGTCGGCGAAGGCGTCATCGCCTTTGCACAACCTGCGCAGCAGCGCGCGCACCGAGCCCTGATGACGGCGCACCAGCACCGCGAAGGCATGGCGATCGTCACCAGCAAGCACGCGGGCAACGAGGGCCGAGTCCGGCGGGCCATCCGCCCACACCGGCTCCGCCGCTGGCACCTTGACCGCCTCGCTGGCCACGTCGCGTCGTTTCCGTCCGCGTCGGCTTCAGAGGTCCTTTTTCTGTTGTTCGATCTTCCAGGCAATCAACTGGCCGACACCGATCGCCAGCGGAATGAAGCCGATGCCGACCGCCTCGGCGGCATCGGCGAACCAGAAGAAGCCCATCAGGCCAACACCGGCACCGACCAGGCTCAAGCCCGAGCTGACATCGGATTTCTTCTTCTTGGTCGGCTCCATGAACAGCTCGGGCGGAATCGGCTGGCCCTTGTCGGCGAGCTTCAGCACCATCTCGTTGATCGAACGCTGACGGTTGGCGCGATAGCGCAATACGGCAAGCACGATGACGATCGGCATGCCGAACACCATGATGACGGCGACCAGCGGCACCAGCGCTTCAACGAGCGTGAAGCTGGAGCTGCTGTCCCCGACGTGCTTGCCGAGGTCAATGCCGAATTCGGCTGCGGATACGAGAAACATGAAGTGCTCCTGATGGTTCGTGTTGTTCGGGGAGTCAGATGCGCCGCAGCCATCGTTCGGATGCAGGCGACGCAACGCCTACAATAGTCGCCTCCCAGGATGGCGCCAGATGACTACCACCAAGAAGACCGTGCCTGCCGCAACCGCCGCCACGGACGCGATCGACGATCCGGTCTCCCGTTTCGAAGGCTCGCTCACCGAGCTGGAAGCGATCGTCGCCAAGATGGAGCGCGGCGATCTGCCGCTCGAAGAATCCTTGAGCCTGTTCGAGCGCGGCATGGGCCTGACCAAGGTCTGCCGGACTTCGCTGGAGACTGCCGAGCTGCGCGTTCGCAATCTGCTCGACGCAGACGACAGCGCGGCGCCCGCCATCCGCTGAAGTCCGTCTCCAGCCTTGCTGCGATGAACGAGTCTTCCGGCTATGCGCGACTCGGCGCGATCGACGATCCGGCTGCGCTGCGGCGCCTGCCGGTCACCGAACTGCCGGCGCTCGCCGGTGAAATCCGCCGCTGCCTGATCGAAACGCTGGCTCGGGTCGGCGGGCATTTCGCCGCCAGCCTCGGCGTCGTCGAACTGACCCTGGCGCTGCACCGCGTATTCGATACGCCGCGCGACACCTTGATCTGGGACATCGGCCATCAGGCCTATGCGCACAAGATCATCACCGGCCGCCGCGCGCGGCTGGAAACGATCCGCAAGCACGGCGGCCTGGCGCCCTTCCTCGATCGCAACGAGAGCGCCTTCGATGCCTTCGGCGCTGGCCATGCCGGCACCGCGATCTCCGCCGCCGCCGGTTTCGCAGCGGCCGAAAAATTGCGCGCCGAAGGCCGGCGTAGCGTCGCCGTCATCGGCGATGGCGGCATCACCGCCGGCATGGCTTTCGAAGCGATGAACCACGCCGGTGCGCTCGGGCTCGATCTGCTGGTGGTGTTCAACGACAACGATCTGTCGATCTCCGAAAACGTCGGCGCGCTGCGCGACACGGTTGCCCGGCAACTCGGCCGCAAGCATCCGGCGTCGGGTAGCGGCTCGCTCGCCGGGCTGGTCGAAGCGCTCGGTTTCACCTATTCCGGACCCGTGGACGGCCACGCGCTCGACGCGCTGCTGCCGGCGCTCGAAGGCCTGAAAGCAGCGCGCGGCCCGCAGTTCCTGCACGTGCTCACGGTCAAGGGCCAGGGGTATGCGCCAGCCGAAGCCGATCCGATCGGCTTCCACGGTGTCACCCGTTTTGATCCGGTCACCGGTGCAATGCCGGCGCCTGCTGCCGTGGCGCACCCCACGTATTCGCAGTTGTTCGGCGACTGGCTCTGCGAAGCAGCCGCGGTCGATCCGGCGGTGGTCGCGATCACCCCGGCGATGCGCGAAGGCTCAGGACTGGTCGAGTTTGCCCAGCAGTTTCCGGATCGCTATTTCGACGCCGGCATCGCCGAGCAGCACGCGGTGACGCTCGCCGCCGGCATGGCCTGCGCAGGACTCAAGCCGGTGGTCGCGATCTATTCGACCTTCCTGCAGCGCGCGCTCGACCAGGTGATCCACGACGTCGCGATCCAGAACCTGCCGGTGCTGTTCGCGGTCGATCGCGGCGGCCTGGTCGGTGCCGATGGCGCGACCCATCACGGCGCGTTCGATCTGAGCCTGCTGCGGGCAGTTCCCAATCTGCTGCTGATGGCGCCGAGCGACGAGCAGGAATGCCGGCGCATGCTCGCCACTGGCCTTGCACATGCCGGCCCGAGCGCGGTGCGCTATCCGCGCGGTAGCGGCCCCGGTGCGGCCATCGCCGCTGCCGAACCGCTCGAAATAGGCCGCGGCCGATTGCTGCGCAGCGGCTCGTCACGACGGCCCACGCGGGTCGCCTTGCTGGCCTTCGGCACGATGGTCG
>NZ_CAISIQ010000465.1 GCF_903885465.1 uncultured Nevskia sp. | reverse complement strand
CGCTCGCGGCTGAAGAAATCGACGCTGTTCGAGATGGAAGATTCGCCGGAACTGAAAGCCGTGCAGGACGAATACATGCGTCTGGCCGGCAATCTGTGGATGGGGACGAAACCTCAATTGACCTCGCCACTGAAAGATCGCGAAATCTTCGACCTGCTGGGGTTCGAGTGATGAGCAACGCCTCCTACGCAGCGCGGCGCGGCCAGCTGGAAACCTATTTCGATCGCACTGCGGCTGAAACCTGGGCGCGCCTGACGTCGACCGCCAAGGTCAGCCGCATTCGTGAAACCGTGCGTGCCGGCCGCGATGAGATGCGCGCCACCTTGCTGAGCTGGCTGCCGGAAGATCTCAGCGGCCGCCGCATCCTCGATGCCGGTTGCGGCACCGGCGCGCTGGCGATCGAAGCCGCGCGGCGTGGTGCCGAGGTCATCGCCATCGACATCGCCGGCAACCTGGTCAACGTCGCCCGCGAGCGGGCGCCAAGTGATCTGAAAGGCTCGATCGAATTCCATGTCGGCGACATGCTGAACCCTGCGCTCGGCAGCTTCGATCATGTCGTCGCGATGGATTCGCTGATCCATTACCAGCCGGCCGATATTGCCGATACGGTCGCCAAGCTGATGGCGCGGACGCGGCAGAGCATCGTCATCACCTTCGCGCCGAAGACGCCTTTGCTGACCGTGATGCATAACGTCGGCCTGCTGTTTCCGCGCGGCGACCGGGCGCCGGCAATCGTGCCGGTGACGGCGACGACGCTGCGCGATTTGCTGGAAGACCGTTTCGAAGCGGCCAGCTGGACCAACACCCGGACGCAGAGGGTGGCCAGCGGCTTCTACAAATCCGAGGCCTTCGAACTGAAACGCGCATGAAAAAGCCCGTGCCAGCCAACCTGACCTTCGCATCGACCTGGACCCGGGTATCGACCCGCTTCCTGCCGTTCGCCGATGCCGCCACCGTCGAACTGCCGCTGAAGCGGCTGCTGCGGCTGTCGCTGTTCCAGGTTTCGGTCGGCATGGCGCTGGCGCTGCTGATCGGCACCCTGAATCGAGTGATGATCGTCGAGCTTCATGTACCGGCCTGGCTGGTCGGCGCGATGGTGTCGGCGCCGCTGGTGTTCGCGCCGTTCCGGGCGCTGGTCGGCTTCAAGTCCGATACTCACAAATCATTTCTCGGCTGGCGGCGCGTGCCGTACATCTGGTTCGGCTCGATGCTGCAGTTCGGCGGGCTGGCGATCATGCCGTTCGCACTGATCCTGCTGTCCGGCGATTCGCTGCAGCCGCCGATCGTGGGCCAGGTCGGCGCTGCGCTCGCATTCCTTCTGGTCGGCGCCGGCCTGCACACGACGCAGACCGTCGGCCTCGCCCTGGCCACCGATCTCGCGCCGGTGGAATCGCAGCCGCGAGTCGTTGCCTTGATGTGCTCGATGCTGCTGGTCGGCATGGCGGTCAGTGCGGTGATCTACGGCCTGTTGCTGCGCGATTTCAGCCAGCTGCGGCTGATCCAGGTGATTCAGGGCTCGGCGATCGTGACCATGGCGCTGAACATCGCCGCGCTGTGGAAACAGGAAGCACGCGATCCTGCGCGCACCTCGCATGAGCTGCCGACCCCTTCGTTCCGCGAATCCTGGGAAACCTTCAGCCATCGCAGCCACGCCAAGCGGCGTCTGGTCGCGCTCGGCCTCGGTACCGTGGCGTTCTCGATGCAGGACATCCTGCTGGAACCCTTCGGCGGCGAAGTGCTCAAGCTGCCCGTCGCCTCGACCACCGCCTTGACCGCAGCACTCGCATTCGGCGGTCTCGCCGGCTTCGTCATCGCTGCCCGCGCGCTGGTGCGAGGCGTCGATCCCTACCGCATGGCGGCTTACGGCGCCGTGGTCGGTATCGCGGCATTTTCCGGCGTGATCATGTGTGCGCCGATGCAATCGGCCGGGCTGTTCGCCTTGAGCGTGGCGCTGATCGGCGTCGGCAGCGGCCTGTTCGGCCACTGCACCCTGACCGCCGCGATGAGCATGGCGCCGAAGGCACAGATCGGCCTTGCACTCGGCGTCTGGGGCGCGGTGCAGGCAACGGCAGCCGGTGGCGCGATCGCCATCAGCGGCCTGCTGCGCGATGGCATCGCCAGCCTCGCGGCATCCGGCGCGCTCGGTAGCGCGCTGGTCGGCCCAGCCACCGGCTACACGGTGGTCTATCACCTGGAACTGGGCCTGCTGTTCGCGACGCTGGTCGCGATCGGCCCGCTGGTACGCAACGCATTCGATCAGCACGACGACGCCGGCGAACACGCCCAAGACGTCGCCTGGCCCAACCTGCAGTCCATGAATTTACGGGAGGAGGTAGCACAATGAACCACGGTGCCATCACGGCGAGCCTCGACATCGCCCAGGTTGTTCTCTATCTGTTCTGGGGCTTTTTTGCTGCCCTGATCATCTATCTGCATCGCGAGAACCAGCGCGAGGGCTATCCGCTGGAAACCGCTGATCGCTCGCCGAACAAGCTGCAGGAAGGCCTGGGCGGACGTCCGCAGCCGAAGACCTATCTGCTGCCGCACGGCGGCACCAAGACGGTGCCGGCGGAATGGAAAGCCGGCCCGGCCGAAGTGCTCAAGGCGCGGCGTCTGGACCGCAACCCGGACTCGCCGCTGGTGCCGATCGGCAACCCGCTGCTGGCCGGCGTCGGCCCTGGTGCCTGGGCGAGCCGCGATGATCATCCGGATCTGCAGATCGACGGCACGCCGAAGATCGTGCCGCTGAGTGCCGACTCGGCCTATGGCGTCGCCAAGGGCGATCCGGACCCGCGCGGCAAGACCGTGTTCGGTGCCGATGGCAAGGCGGGCGGCACCTGCGTCGACATCTGGGTTGATCGTTCCGAGCGTCTGTTCCGCTACTACGAGATCGAGGTTGCTGGCGGCGCCCATGTGCTGCTCCCCGCGAACTTCGCGCGCGTGCAAGGCAGCGGCGCAATCAAGGTGGCGTCGATTCTCGGCCAGCACTTCGCCGAGGTGCCGCGTACCAAGCAGGCGCAGCAGATCACCCTGCTTGAAGAAGACGTGATCTCCGCCTACTACGGCGCCGGCACCTTGTACGCCACGCCGGATCGCCTGGGACCGCTGCTGTGAGCGATCACGACCACGACGATTTCAATTTCACCGGCGTGCGCGAGCTGCCGGGCAAGCTGCCGGAAGGCGAAAGAGTGCTCTGGCAGGGCGGCCCGCGCTGGACTTCGCTGTTCCGGCGCGCCTTCCACGGCCGCACGATCGCGCTCTACTTCGCGATCCTGATCGGCTCGCGCGGCGTTGCCGTGGCGAGCAGTGGCGCCGGCGTCGCCGACGTGCTGATCGCGATGCTCTGGCTGGCGCCGCTGGCGATCACCGGCCTCGGTCTGATCGCTTTCGTCGCCTGGCTCAGCGCCCGCGCCAGCTGGTACACGATCACCAATCGTCGCGTGGTGATGCGCGTCGGCGCGGTGCTGGAGATCAGCTTCAACTTCCCATTCGCGGTGATCGAATCGGCCGGTTTGCGGCTGCACGCCGAAGGCACTGGCGACATCCCGCTGCTGTTCCACGATGGCAGCAGCATTGCCTATCTGCACCTGTGGCCGCACGCCCGGCCCTGGCAGCTGCGTCGTACGCAGCCGATGCTGAGATCGATCGAAGAGCCGCAGAAAGTCGCCGAACTGCTGGCATCGGCACTGGCCAGCGCCACCGGTGGCAGCGCGCTGCCGATCAGTGCCGGCAAGGCTCAGCAAGGCATGCCGAACGGTTCGATGTTGCCAGCCGCCGGCCACTGAAAGCTCAATAAAAACACCAAGGATCGACCCGCGATGAATAACACCCAGTCTTCCGGTTTCCCGCGCTTGATGCTCTGGGCCATCGGCGGCCTGATGGGCCTGACCATGGTGCTGTCGGCCGCAAGCCGGCTGAGCGGCGCCACGCCTTCGCTGATCGGTGAATCGCCGACCGTCGCCTCGCGTGATTTGCGCTTCGAGGATCGCAGCGACGGCAGCATCGCGGTCATCGATGCGACCAACCAATCGCAGGTGGAGATCATTCCTCCAGCCAGCAACGGCTTCCTGCGCGGCACGCTGCGCGGCCTGGTGCGCGAGCGCAAACGCGAAAGCATCGGCGCCGAGATTCCCTTCACCTTGATCGGCCGCGCCGATGGCCATCTGCTGATCAGCGATGCCGCCACCCATCGTCTCGTCGATCTCGGCGCCTTCGGCCACACCAATGCCGAAGTGTTCGCGCATCTGCTGCCACCGGGCCGGCACACGCTGGCGGCCAATACCGATACTTCGCGGAGCACCCCATGAGCACCGCTACCCTGGAAGCACGCCTGCCGAACGAAACCACCCGCCGTGCCCAGGAAGACACGCTGCTGACGCCGCGCTTCTACACCACCGACATGGCGGCGATGGATCGCATCGATGTGGAGCCGATCCGCGCCCAGTGGCAGTCACTAATGGACGAGTACAAGTCCGACAACAACAAGGTCCACTTCCAGCGTCCGCCGAACCTGATGGCGGACTACTCCGATCTGCCCGAAGGGCTGTACAAGGAGTTCGTCGATTTCATGGTCAGCTCGATCACTTCCGAATACTCCGGCTGCGTGCTGTACAACGAGATCAAGAAGAAAGTCGGCAACGAGGACATGAAGGAACTGTTCGGCTACATGGCCCGCGACGAGGCCCGCCATGCCGGTTTCATCAATCAGTGGCTGAAGGACTTCGGCATCGCCGTTGATCTCGGCTTTCTGACTCGCGCCAAGAAGTACACCTACTTCCGGCCCAAGTTCATCTTCTACGCCACCTACTTGTCCGAGAAGATCGGCTACGCCCGCTACATCACCATCTTCCGGCAGATCGAAAAGCATCCGGAGCTGAAATTCCATCCGATCTTTGGCTGGTTCGATCAATGGTGCAACGACGAATTCCGCCACGGCGAAAGCTTTGCGCTGCTGATGCGCGCCAATCCGAAATTGCTCGAAGGCCACAACAAGCTGTGGATTCGCTTCTTCGTGCTCGCCGTCTACGCGACGATGTTCGTGCGCGACCAGTCGCGCCCGGAAATGCACGATGCGCTGCAGATCGATCCGCGCGAGTACGACTACACGGTGTTCCGGATCACCTCGGAAATCTCCAAGCAGGTGTTCCCGTTCACGGTCGATATCGACAACCCGGCATTCCGTGACTGCCTGGAAAAGCTGCTGGCGATTTCGATAGCGAACGACAAGGCACGTGCCGAAGGTGGCGTGCTGAATGCGATCAAGCGCATCGGTTACGGTGCCAGCGCAGCAGTCACCTTCCTGCGCCTGTACCTGATCCCGGTGATCTCGCACGAACTGCCGAAGAACGTTCGCCTCTCTCCAACCTGGTAATTCGCCCCTTCTCCCCTTGCGGGAGAAGAATGGGAAGCGGTTCCCGCCATGAAGATCGAAATCTCGAGATGACGGCTCTCAGCTTCACCATTCTCTACACGCTGTTCATCTGGTGGTTCTCCACCGGCGCGATCCTGTATCTGGACGGCCTACCGCGATCGACCTACAAGTACAGCTTCGCAGCCGCGACCTTGGTGCTGATCGCAGCGCTTTACGGTCTCGATCACAGCGCCGCCGATACCAGCGTCAGCGGCGCGGTCATCGCCTTCAGCAGCAGCCTGATGGTCTGGGGTTGGTTGGAGATGAGCTTTCTGATGGGCTACATCACCGGCTCGCGCCGCACACCCTGCCCGCTTGGCGCACGCGGTTGGCGGCGGGCGCGGTACGCCTTCGAAGCCGTCATGCATCACGAACTGGCCTTGGCGACAGGCGCGGCGGCCGTCGGCGCACTGAGCTTCGATGCCGACAACGGCACCGGTTTCTGGACCTACATGATCCTGTGGATGCTGCGCAGCAGCGCCAAGCTCAATGTCTTCCTCGGCGTGCGCAATCTCAGCGAAGCCTTCCTCCCCGAGCATCTGCGCTATCTGCAGACCTATTTCATGCGCAAGCCGATGAACCTGCTGTTCCCGTTCTCGGTGATCGCGGCAACCACGGTCGCCACCTTGCTGTGGCGACTCGCGCTACTCGCTCCGGAAGGCAGTTTCGAAGCCGTGTCGCTGGGTTTCCTGGCCACCTTGCTGTCGCTTGCGGTGCTCGAGCACTGGTTCCTGGTGCTGCCGATTCCGGCGGATGCCTTGTGGCGTTGGGGGATGCGGTCTCGGGGTGCGGAGGATGAGCGTTTGATCAAGGAGGGTGTCCGGGCAAGTCGTTGAGCCAGACGCTGATCAAGCCGCGAATAGCTTGAAGACGGAACCTCAAGCCGAAGCGCCTGCCCAAGTTCGAGCCTGTCCGCCGAATTCGCTGGAGGTCTCGGATGCATCCCCAACCCCTCATCGCCGTCAATGAGGTGCCCGCAACCAGCCGCTGGTACCAGTCCGTACTCGGCCTCGAAAGCAGCCACGGCGGCGCCGAGTACGAACAGCTCAGTTTCAACGGCAGGATGGTCCTGCAACTCCACCACTGGGATGCCCATCACCATCCCCATCTCGGCACCCAGGAAATGCAGCCCTGGGGCAATGGCGTGCTGCTCTGGTTTCAGACCGACCAGTTCGATGCGGCGGTTCGAAGAGCGACCGATCACCGGGCCGATATCCTGGAACCACCGAAGATCAATTCCAACGCCAATCACCGCGAGATCTGGCTGAAGGACCCGAACGGCTACGTCGTCGTGATTGCCGGCGCGTACGGCGATATCTGAAGCTCCGCTTGCAGTCCCCCGATTCCCCGGAAGACGAACGGAGTACCGACCGACTGGCCGACCAAACTATGGGATGGGCCGTCGTCGGGGCCGAGGGCCGAAGATGCACCGTCGCCTGATCCGGCGTGTAGCCCTGCGAGACCTGCCATGACCAAGAACCTCGATTATTTCAAGTACTTGCTGTCCCCGATCATTCTCAGCGCACACGCCTATGGCATGTGGATGGGCGGCAATTTCACCTGGGTCGGCATGGCGCTGCTGCTCGGCGTGCTGTTCTTCGATGCCTTCCTGAAGGCCGATTATTCGATCCGCGATCAGGCACATGCCTGGATCTATGACGTGATCGTGTCGGTCACCGTGCTGGCCAGCTTCGTCAACATCCTGTTCTACGCCTGGCTGATCGGGCATGACCACTTCGCGACCACGGCGTCGGAAGTCGGTGCCTTCCTCAGCACCCTGTTCATCGGTTTCGTGATCGGCGCACCGCCGGTGCACGAGCTGTTCCATCGCGAAGGCCTGTTCCTGCGCTGGCTCGGCCGCATCGGCCAGTGCCTGGTGTTCGATCCCTGGCGCGAGATCACCCATGTGGTCACCCACCACATGCGCGTGGCAACGCCGGATGACCCGGACTACGCCCGCCGTGGCGATACCGTCTACGGGCATTTCTTCCGCACCTTCCCGGCGCAGTGGAAGGAGAGCTATCACCTCGAAAAGATGATGTGGACCAAGCGCGGCCGCAAGTGGTACGACCCGCGCAATGCCTGGGTGTTCAAGGCGACCTATTTCGGCATCTTCCTCGCTGCGCTGTTCGCGCTCGGCGGCGTCAAGGGCCTGCTGCTGTGCTCGGCCTCGCTGTTCTTCGGCCCGCGCATGCTTCTGGAAGTGTTCAATTACTGCAATCACTACGGTCTGATCTCGGCGACGCCGGGCCGCTTCGAGAAGCATCACACTTGGAATCACATCACGCCGCTGGTGCGCATCCTGGCGCTGGAGATCACCAACCACGCCGGCCATCACGACGACAGCTACAAGCCGTTCTACGCGCTGGAGCCGGATCCGAACGGCCCGCAGCAGCCGCAGTTCCTGCTCTGCGTGCTGCTGGCGCTGGTGCCGCCGCTGTTCTTCATGATGATCAAGCCGCTGCTCAAGGACTGGGACAAGAACCGCGCGACGCCGCAGGAACGCGAGATCGCCCGTCGTGAAAATGCCCGTGCCGGCTGGCACGAGTTGAACGACGAACCAGCACCGAGCGCGCCGCTGCGTGGCGCGATGGCCACGGCCTGATCGGCCCCTCATTGGAATCACGAATCCTCATGCAGGTGCTTGAGAAGAATCCGGCCGTCGAAACCCGCGCCGGCCACTGCCGAATCACCGTTCGCGGCAGCGACGGCAGCGAAACCTCGTTCGAGGTGAAGAAGAACGACATGCTGCTGAAGGCAGCCATCGACCAGGGCGTCGACTATCCGCACAACTGCCGGGTCGGCGTCTGCGGCACCTGCAAGACGCGGCTGGTCGATGGCCGGGTCAGCCCGATGGTCGATCTGGCGTTATCGCCCTTGAGCAACGAGCAGATCAAGGCGGGTTTCGTGCTCGCCTGCCAGGCCAAGGTGCGAACTGATCTGGTGCTCGACGTGAAGCTCGGGCACGGCGCGCAGTTGCCGGTGCGTACCGTCTCGGCCCTGGTCACGCGCTGGCAGCGCTTGCCGGGCGATGTCATCGACCTGCGTCTGAAGCTTGATGATGCAGTGGCGTTTAATGCCGGCCAGTACTGCACGATTGCCGAATCCGGCTCGTTCACGCGGCGCAGCTATTCGTACTACGACGTGCCGGCTGCCGATGGCAGCCCGGCCGGCGAAGTCGGCTTTCTGGTCAAGCGCCTGCCCGGCGGCCGGTTCTCGGAATGGCTGTTTGCCGAGGACCGCAGCGGCATCAAGTTCTGGGTGGAAGGGCCGTTCGGCGTCATGGGCGTCGACGATCTCGATCGCGACGGCCTCTGCGTCGCCGGCGGCACCGGCCTGGCGCCGATCCTGTCGATCGTCGGTGATCGCCTGCAGCGCTCGAAGACTGCGCGCTTCACGATCGTGTTCGGCGTGCGCAGCGAGAAGGATCTGTTTGCCGATACCCATCTGGCCGAGCTTCAAGCCAAGGCCGGTGATCGTCTGCGGGTGATTCCGATCCTGTCCCACGAACCGGAAGGCTCAGCCTGGACCGGCCTGCGCGGTCTGGTCACTGCCGCGCTGACGCCGGCGCTCGGCATCGACTTCCGCGATACCGCTGCCTTCATCTGCGGCAACCTCGGCATGGTCGAAGCGGTGGAGCGGTGCCTGATCGAGCTAGGTGTGCAAGCGGATAGAATCCACGCCGACAAGTTCGTGCCGTCCGGCACGCCCTGAGACGGCCGCAGCGAACGGTTGATCGGGGTGTTGGCGGCGATGTTGCGTGGCTTGTCGTCCCCCCTGCCAGAAATCCGATCATGACCCTGCTCAAGACTGCGCCGAACTTCCGCGATATCGGCGGTTTGCCCACCCGTGACGGTCGCCAGACCCGCGCTGGCCTCGTCTACCGTTCCGACGCGCTCGACGCGCTCGATGCCGACGATCTCGCCCAGCTCGCCAGCCTGTCGCCAAAGGTCTGCTGCGATCTGCGCAGCGACGGCGAGCGCCTGCAGCGTCCGCATCGCTGGCCGATCGGTGCAGAGCCGCTGGTCCTGAATCTGTCGGTTGCCACTGACATCCGCGTGTTGATGCCGGAACTGGTAGTCGAGCTGCGCAACAACGCGACTGCCGAAGGTGCCGCGGCACTGATGCGCCATCTGTACCGCGACCTGCCAGCGGTCTGCGCGCCGGTGCTCAAGCGGGTGTTCGCGTTGCTGCTGGACGAAGAGACCGAGCAGCTACCCCTGGTGGTCAACTGCACCGCCGGCAAGGACCGCACCGGCTTCGTCGTCGCCATGCTGCTGCACGCGATCGGCGTACCCGATGAAGCCGTGCTCGGCGATTACCTGCGCTCCAACGATGCCGCCAGCCGCGCGTCGCTGCAGCTCAAGGTCGCTGCCCTGCTGCACGAACTGATCGGCATCAGCGCACCGCAGGACATGCTGGCTGCGATCATCGCTGCACGTGCCGAATATCTCGATTCGGCAGTCGCCAGGATCGTGGCCGATCACGGCTCGATCGACGTCTACCTCGCCGAGGCGATCGGCCTCGACGACAGCCAGCGCAGCCGCCTCGCCAGCCGCCTGGTCCACTGATTTTCCCTTCGTTCCGGAGTCCCGATGAGCCTTGCCGAACTGTCCCTCGATGCCGCCACCGGCATTGCAACGATCACCATCAATCGCCCCGAGGTGATGAACGCGCTCAACGTGCCGCTGGCCGAAGCGCTGCGCGATGTCGCCCTGGAAGTTCGTGACGATGCGCGGGTACGTTGCGTGGTGCTGCGCGGCAATGGCCGCGCCTTCATCGCCGGTGGCGATCTGGCCAGCTTCGCAAAGGATTTCGAGGTTGCCGATCAGGTCGCGGACGATCTGCTCAATGCACTGCATGTGCTGGTCGAGACGCTGCGCAATATCGATGCGCCGGTGATTGCCTCGGTGCACGGTGCGGTTGCCGGAGCCGGCCTGTCGCTGATGACAGCTTGCGATCTGGTCATCGCTGCTCAGGGCACCCGCTTCATGATTGCCTATGACCGCATCGGTGCTTCACCGGACTGCGGCGGCACCTACTTCCTGCCGCGCCTGCTCGGCCGCAACAAGGCAGCCCAGCTGATGTTCCTCAGCGAAACCCTGGATGCCGAAGCGGCGCTGGCAGCCGGCTTGATCTACAAGGTGGTGGCCGCCGACGCGCTGGCAGCGAGCACGGCCGAACTGGCAACCCGGCTCGCCAATGGCCCGACGCAGGCCTATGGCAACTACAAGCGGCTGGTCGAGAAGACCTACGACCGCAGCTTGCCGGAGCAACTCGAAGCCGAACGCAATGCCTTCTCGGCGAACACCAGGACGGCCGATTTCCGCGAAGGCGTCAGCGCTTTCCTCGGCAAGCGGCCAGCCCAGTTCAAGGGCCGTAGCCAGTAGGGCCAGACAGACTATCCGTCGTCATCCCCGCGCAGGCGGGGACCCAGTTCTCTGTTGCCAGCGATGTGTGAACGTCAAAAACTGGATTCCCGCCTGCGCGGGAATGACAAGTATTTGAGCGCTCAGCGCGGCTTCAGCGGCGGATCGCAGACAAAGGCCTTGCCATCACGCGAGGCCGAATAGGAACTGACCAGCACGGTATTGGCCTTGAGCCGCACCGCCTGCGCCCGCAGCTGGTCCATGCCGACGTTCTTGAGACCTTCGACGCTGTCCACCGCCACGAAACCGGCATAGGTACAGGCAGCGGTCTCGTTCGGGATCGCAGTGATCACCACCTCGTTCATCTGAGGGCGAATCGAGCCGCAGGCCGCGAGGCCGACGGCGGCCAACAGCAGGCCCGCAGCGCCAAGGCTGCGGGTCGACTTCGGATGATTCATGGCGCGGCTCCGAAGCTGCATCACATGTTGCGCCGATACTCACCACCGACGTCGTACAGCGCATGGCTGATCTGGCCGAGCGAGTTGTACTTCACCGCTTCGAGCAGGGACTCGAAGATGTTGCGGCGATCACGGGCGGTCTGCTGCAGGTTCTTCAGGCTGTCGGCCTGCAGGTCGTTGCGCAGCGCGCGGAAGCTCGCCACGTTGTCGATCTGCTGGTCCTTCTCGTCGTCGGTGGAGCGGATCAGTTCGATGGTCGTCGCGATCTCGCCGCCGTGGTCCTTCGGCAGGAAAGTGTTGACGCCGATCAGCGGCAGCGAGCCGTCGTACTTCTTGTGCTCGTAATACAGGCTCTCTTCCTGGATCTTGCCGCGCTGGTACATGGTGTCCATCGCACCGAGCACGCCGCCGCGCTCGGAAATCGACTCGAATTCCTTGTAGACCGCGTCCTCGACCATGTCGGTCAGATGGTCGATCGCGAAGCTGCCCTGCCAGGGGTTCTCGCAGTAGTTCAGGCCCAGCTCGCGATTGATGATCAGCTGGATCGCGACCGCACGGCGCACGCTTTCCTCGGTCGGCGTGGTGATCGCTTCGTCGTAGGCGTTGGTGTGCAGCGAGTTGCAGTTGTCGAACAGCGCGTACAAGGCTTGTAGCGTTGTGCGGATGTCGTTGAACTGGATTTCCTGCGCGTGCAGCGAACGACCCGAGGTCTGGATGTGGTACTTCAGCATCTGGCTGCGTTCGTTGGCGCTGTAGCGCTCCTTCATCGCCCGCGCCCAGATGCGACGGGCGACGCGGCCGATCACCGAGTATTCCGGGTCCATGCCGTTCGAGAAAAAGAACGACAGGTTCGGCGCGAAGTCATCGATCTTCATGCCGCGCGCGAGGTAGTACTCGACGAAGGTGAAGCCGTTGGCCAGGGTGAAGGCAAGCTGGCTGATCGGGTTCGCACCGG
>NZ_CAISIQ010000464.1 GCF_903885465.1 uncultured Nevskia sp. | reverse complement strand
CGGCCTGCGCTACGACCTCGACACCGACAGCCAGGTGTTCGCCAATGTCAGCCGCTCCTACGAGCCACCCAGCCTGTCGGAGCTGACCGGCGGCCAGATCACCACGGTCAATGCCGCGCAGCGCGGCACCACGGTGGAAGTGGGCAGCCGCATCGAACGCGACTGGCTGGCGCTGGACGTGGCGCTGTATCGCGCCTGGCTGCGTGACGAACTGCTCGGCCTCAACGATCCGAACGGCCAGCCGCTGGGCACCATCAATGCGCCGAAGACCCTCCATCAGGGCGTCGAACTGGCGGCTGCGATCAAGCTGCCGTACCAGCTGACCCTGCGTCAGGCCTACCTGCTCAACGACTTCAAGTTCGACAAGGATCCGACTTACGGCAACAACCGCCTTGCCGGCCTGCCGCTGAACAGCTATCGCGCCGATCTGACCTGGAAGGGCGCCTGGTTCAGCGCCGGCCCGAACGTCGAATGGATTCCGCAGGGCACCTGGATCGATCACGCCAACACCTTTTCGTCGGACGGCTACGCGCTGCTCGGCTTCAAGATCGGCGGCGCGATCCAGGACGGACGCTGGAGCTGGTACGTCGACGGCCACAACCTGACCGGCACCAGGCACGTCACCACCACCGGCGTCATCGCCAACGCCAACAGCACCGACCAGCGCCAGTTCCTGACCGGTGATGGCCGTGCTGTTTATGCCGGCCTGACCTGGACCGCCGGCAAATGAGCGCCGCGCGACGCACGCATCGCGCACTGGCCTGGATCGCCGCCGTCACGGCGGTGGTCTGGGCCAGCAGCGGCGCGATCCACCCGCTGATCGTCGCCATCGGCCCGAAGCCGGTGACCTTCCAGCCGCCGCAGACCAGCTTCGAGGCCGCGGCGTTCAAGGCACCGAACGCCGTGCTTGAAGCTGCCGGCATCGGCGAGGCCAGCCAGCTGCGCTATGTCTCGATCGATGGCCATGCGGCCTTGCAGGTTCAGCCAGCGGGCAAGGCGGAACGCGTCTATCTCGACGCCCAAACCGGCAGCCCGATCGCCAATGCCGACCGGGCGCGGGCGATCACGCTGGCTCGCCATTACAGCGGCGAGCAGACGGCGCCGGTTCGCGATGCCTGGCTGATCACACAGTTCGAGCGCGACTACCCCTGGATCAACCGCCTGCTGCCGGTCTGGGCCGTGGCCTTCGAAGACGACATCGGCACGGTGGTCTATGTCGATACCGGCGGCGATCGCCTCGGCACCCTGAGCGGCAGCAGCAAGCGCTTCTGGCAGGGCCTGTTCCAGACCTTGCATACCTTGAGCTTCATCGAAGTGCCTTATCTGCGGCCAGCGGCGATCGGCCTGATGGTCGGCCTGTTCTTCGCTACGACGGTGTTCGGTGCCGCGATGCTGCTGCGACGAGGTGGTGCGCAGACCAGTCGGCGTTTTCATCGTCGGCTGGCCTGGATCGCGGTGCTGCCAGCGCTGCTGTTCCCGGCCACCGGCTTGTTCAAGCTGCTGACCGATGAGCTGCCCGGACAGGCCGCGCCGCTGCCGCCGGCGATCAGTACGGCGCAGCTGTCGGCACTGCCGTTCAAGGCTGGCGACGGTGCGCTGATCGAAGCGATCGCCGTGCCGGTGTTCGGCGGCGCGCCGCTCTGGAAAACCGTTGCGCTGCGTGACGCCAAGCTGGTAGTGCGGTTGAACGAAGCCGATGGCACTGCCCTCGACGGCGGCGACGAAGCGCTCGCCCGCCGTATCGCCAGCGGTGCGTTCGGTAAGGACCTCAGCGAAGCACCAGTGCTGATCGGCAGCTTCGATCGCGACTACGGCTTCGCCAACAAGCGCCTGCCGGTCTGGCGCGCGACCGGGCCAGCCAATCAGATCTGGTATTTCGAGACCCGCAGCGGCTTGGTCGCGGCGCAGCTCGGCGGCCCGTACGGCGAGCTGAAGCAGGCGCAGGCGCTGCTGTTCAACCTGCTGCACAAGGGCCATTTCCTCGATCCGCTCGGCCTCACGCCGAACCAGCGCAATCTGCTGATGAGCACGCTGGCCGCGACCATCGTGCTGATGGCGCTGTTCGGCATCGCGATCCGCCTGCGTGGCCGGCGATCATCGCTGACCGCTGCGCAGCTGGCACCGAACAGTGCTGGCCAGCCCGCAACGAGGGCGCAAGCATGAGCCGCAGCCTCTACGAGTTTCAGTTGCCGGCCCTGATCGACGAAGGTGCATTGCTTCGCCTGCGTGGCGGGCTCGACATGCGTTCGACGATGTCGATCCGCCACTACGACCTGTCGCTGCGAACCGTGCGGGTCAGGGCCCGCGCCGGCCGCCATCAGGAACTGCGCGCCTTGTTCGCAGAACTCGGTTTCCCGCCAATGGCGGAAGACCCGGCAAGCGAGCGCCGGCGCCGGCTGGGCCGTTCGCGTCGCTGGCGCAAGGCCGAGCAGCATCCATGGAGCCCTGTCGCGGCGCCGCTGAACTGCACCGCCGCGAGCCGGCAGTGCCTGGAGAATTCCCGATGAAGCTTCGTCTTTCCGCCGGCCTTGCCGGCGCTTTCACCGTGCTGACCGCTGCTACCTTTTCAGGCGCGGCGCTGGCCTGTTCCAGCTGCGGCTGCTCGGTGGCCACCGACTGGAGCGGTGCTGGTTACGCGAACAGCAGTGGACTACGCGTCGATGCCCGTTTCGATTTCATCGACCAGAACCAGCTCAGGCTCGGTTCGCATGTGTTCGACAAGAACCCGGAGGAACTGCCCACCGAGCACGAGTACCAGCAGGGCTCGCTGAGCCGCTTCTACACGCTGGGGCTGGACTACAGCATCAACCGCGACTGGGGCATCAACGTTCAGGTGCCGTATCTGGTCCGCGAGCATCAGACCATCGGCGAAGAGCAGGACACGGCCGACATCTCGCGCTCGGAAACCCAGGGCATCGGCGATGTGCGCGTGATCGCCCGCTGGCAGGGCCTGT
>NZ_CAISIQ010000463.1 GCF_903885465.1 uncultured Nevskia sp. | reverse complement strand
TCATCGCGCAGTTCATCATGATCTACAACTTCCTTCGCTGCGCCATCTGGCGCAAGGGCATGGTCCCGGCGACGGCGCAGGTCTGGGAAGGCGCGCATGGTCTGGAATGGACGGTGCCGTCGCCGGCGCCGTACCACACCTTCGAAGATCCGCCTCACGTTGGTGATGAGCCGGCCGCTGCGCACTGATTGACCTGAGCAGATCTGGACAACGATGACGACGATGATCAAGCCTGCCGAACAGCCGACCCGACGCCGCAACTGGCGCCTGGCGGTGTTGCTGGCCCTCGTCGCCGTCGGCTTCTATGTCGGTTTCTTCATCGCCGTCAGCAACCGCGGTTGATGATGATTCGATGAAGAAGCCGGTCATCAGCAACAGCCGAGGTACCTGGAAACTGCTGGTCGTGGTCGCCGGCATGTTCTGCTTCGGCTTCGTGCTGGTGCCGATGTACAACGCGATCTGCCAGCTGGTGAACCTCAACGGCAAGGACAGCGCGATGCTGATCTCGGCCAAGGATGTCGTCGAGCGTGAAGATGCGACGCGAACGGTGAAGGTCGAGTTCGTGACTACCGTCAACGGTGGTCGCGTGTTCACTTTCCGTGCCGAGCAGCCTTCGGTGCAGGTGCATCCGGGCAAGCTGTACACAGTTGATTTCGTGGCACGCAACGAGCGGGACGAAGCGGTGATCGGTCAGGCGGTGCCTAGTGTTGCGCCGTGGAATGCGGCCCGGCATCTGCGCAAGACCGAATGTTTCTGCTTCAGCCAGCAGCCGTTCGCGGCGAATGAAGAGAAGCGCATGCCGGTTCGTTTCATGCTGGATCCGGAGTTGCCGGCCGATGTCGAGGTGGTGACTTTGTCGTACACGTTCTTCGATGCCACCGCGCTGGCGGCCGGCAAGGTCGAAGAGGTGCAGAAGCAAGCTGTAGTCGTACCGAAAAGCTAGCCGTATCGCCATTCAAAACAGATTCAAAGCAGACAGATAAGGAACCCGTCATGGCAACCCATGCCGCAACAAGCGATGCCAACAACCGGCGCTATTTCGTGCCGGCGCCGAGCGCCTGGCCGTTCATGCTGACGATCGCGCTCGGCACGATCCTGTACAGCGTCAGCATGTACCTCGAAGAGCGGCACCCGGGGCCGATTCCGTTCATCGTCGGCGGCTTGCTGTTCGTCTACGTGGTGTTCACCTGGTTCCGCGGAGTGGCGCTGGAAAGCGAGACCGGCCAGTACAGCCCGCAGGTCGATCGCACCTACCGCCTCGGCATGAGCTGGTTCATCTTCTCGGAAGTGATGTTCTTCGCGGCCTTCTTCGGCGCGCTGTACTACGCCCGCGAACTGTCGGTGCCGTGGTTGTCGGGCGAAGGTGCTCGCGTCAGCACCAACGAATTTCTGTGGCCAGCCTTCGAGAACATCTGGCCGACCAACGGCCCCGCCGCGATCGGTGGTCAGTTCAAGACCATCTCGCCGTGGCATCTGCCGCTGATCAACACGCTGCTGCTGCTGACCTCGTCGGTGACCATCACCTTCGCGCACCACGCGCTGAAGGAAGGTCATCGCAAGGCGACGATCCTGTGGATGTGGGCGACCATCGCGCTCGGCGCCACCTTCCTGTACTTCCAGGTCACCGAGTACATCGAGGCCTATCACGAGCTGAACCTGACGCTGCACTCCGGCATCTACGGTTCGACGTTCTTCATGCTGACCGGCTTCCACGGCATGCACGTGACTTTGGGCACGATCATGATGATCTCGGTCACCGGGCGCCTGATGGCCGGTCACTTCAAGCCGGAAAGCCACTTCGGTTTCGAAGGCGTGGCCTGGTACTGGCACTTCGTCGACGTGGTTTGGGT
>NZ_CAISIQ010000462.1 GCF_903885465.1 uncultured Nevskia sp. | reverse complement strand
TCGAGATAGCGACGGTAGACGAATGGCCGCAGGCGATCGAGCAGTGCATGGCCGGCGACACGATCACCGGCGCAGGGCCGCGCCTTGACCATCGCGTAGCGTTCCCATTCGCGGCCATGGGTCTGGTAGTAGTCCTCCATCGCCGACGCCGAGGCCGCGTAGGGCCCGACGCTGCCGAACGGCCGCAGCAGGGTGTCGACGCGGAACACGAAGCCGTCCTGGGTCGGCGTCGCCAGCAGGCGGCTGGTATCGCGGGCCAGCTTCGCGAAGTACTCCTCGTTGGCCAGCGAACGAGGGCCATCGGTGTCGCCATTGGCGGTGTAGCCGAAGATCAGGTCGATGTCGCTGGAGAAGTTCAGCTCGCGGCCGCCGAGCTTGCCCATGCCGAGCACGAACGGCAGGGCCAGGCTGCCATCGGCGGCAATCGGCCGACCATGGCGCGCCTGCAGCGTGGCGGCGACAAAACTCATGGTGACGTCGATCGCGGCATCGGCGAGATCGGACAGATCGCCGAGCGTGGTGTCGAGCGTCGCGTAGCCGGCGATGTCACGCACCGCGATGCGGGCCATCTCGCGATTGCGGAAGCGGCGCAATGCGCGCATCAGCGCGGCTTCGTCGGCGATGCCGGCGCAGGCTTCGGTCAGTCGGCCGGCGACCGGTGGCAGCGGGCCTGCGAATTCGCCATTCGCCCAGGCGGCATCGGCCCAGGCCTGCTCGCGCCGGAAGACCGACGCCACGAAAGGGCTGGCGGTGAGCACGCGGGCCAGCAGGTCGGAAGCGCTCATCGATCAGGATGGATGGATCTGGATGGATGCATCGAAACAGGGCGCGAGTGTAGCGATCACCGGCGCGTCAAGCTGAAGAGAAGCTCCCACCCGCTCTATAGTCCGCGCTCTCGAACGCAGCCGGGCGCGAGCCCCGTCCCCGATCCGTCATGAACAACAGCAGTTCCCAGCCCGCCAGCGCGCCCGCCCGTTCCTGCGATGTCCTGATCCTCGGCGGCGGCGTCATCGGCCTGAGCGTGGCGCTGTTCTGCCTGCGCGCCGGCCGAGCGGTGACCATCCTCGAGCAGAAGACGCCGGGCAGCGCCGCCAGCCACGGCAACTGCGGCACGATCACGCCCAGTCATCTGCCGCTGCATGCGCCCGGCACCTTGGCCAAGGCGCTGAAGTGGATGCTCAAGGCCGACGCGCCGCTGCGCATCAAGCCCAGCCTCGACCCGGCCCTGCTCGGCTGGCTGCTGCGCTTTGCGAAGCTGTGCAACGAGCGCGACTTCCTGGCCACGGCGCAGACCAAGGCTGTCCTGCTGAAAGCCTCGCGTCTGCGCCTCGAGCAACTGATCGCCGATGAAGGCCTGGCCTGCGAGTTCGAGCGCAGCGGCACGCTGTACGTCTACCGCGAAGCTGCCGGCTATGAGCACGCCGCCCCGGATGCGGCGCTGTTGCATTCGCTCGGCATTCCCTGTGTAGCGCTGGATGGCCCGGCCCTGCGCGCCAAGGAACCGGCGCTGAACGACTCGGTGGCTGGCGGCTACTTTCATCCCGATGACGCGCGGCTGCGGCCGAACACCTACGTGGCCGAACTGGTCCGCGCCGTCCGCGCCGCCGGCGGCGTGATCGAGCAGGGCGTGCAGATCACCGGCTTCGAGACCGCCAACGGCCGGATCGACGCCGTGCAGACCTCGAGCGGCCCGTATCGCGGCCGCGATGTGGTGCTGGCCCTCGGCGCCTGGTCGCCGCAGTTCGGGCGGGCGCTGGGGCTGAAGATCCCGATCCAGCCGGGCAAGGGCTATTCGATCACCTACAGCCGGCCCGGCATCGCGCCGGTGATTCCGATGGTGCTGAAGGAACGCAGCGTCTGCGTCACCGCCTGGGATTCCGGCTACCGGCTCGGCAGCACGATGGAGTTCGCCGGCTACGACAGCAGCCTGAACCGCCTGCGGCTTGATGCGCTTTCGCGCGGCGCGGCGGAATATCTGAAGGAATCGGTCGGACCGACCGTGGAAGAAGAATGGTACGGCTGGCGGCCGATGACGCCGGATGATCTGCCGATCATCGGCCGGGCGCCGCACCTCGCCAATCTGACCCTGGCCACCGGCCACGGCATGCTGGGCGTCAGTTTGTCGGCGATCACCGGCCAGCTGGTGTCGGAATTATTGTCCGAACGCCCCCCTTCGCTGGACCTCAAACCGTACGCTCCGACCCGCTTCTGAGCACTTTCGCGACGGGCCCGGATATTGCAATTTTACCCACCCCTTTGACGATAGCGCGGCCTATGGCCAAACTGTGAGCAAATAACCATTCAAAATCTCGGCAAGCGTTCCGCGCTGACCGCCGTTGCAGCTACTGATTACACCGACTCAGGAAGGGAAATGCTCAAGAATCTCGCGACCTTGACCTTGATCTGCGCCAGCAGCGCGGCGCTGGCCGAAGGTGAACCGATCGTCCGCGATCGCCTCGTCTACACCTCGAACGATTACGTCAGCGTGATCGCTTCAGGTGTGTTTCCCGACAATGGTCGGGGAACCGACAACATCGGCGGCGGTATCGCCTTCATGTACGGCAACCAGTTCCATGAACTGCTGTCGGTGGAAGGCCGGGTGGCTTTCCAGCTGTTCGAGACCGGACGCGGAAAAGGCTCCGATTTCTACCAGGTCCAGGGTGGCGTCGATCTGACCGTCACTCCTTGGGATCGCCGCGATGAACGGCCGATCACGCCGTTCGCGCTGATCGGCGTCGGGACGCACAGCGACGACGTGGCGATCGACACCCGTGACGATTCCAGCTTCGCGGTCAACGCGGGCGTCGGCTTCGTCACCGCGCCGGTATTCCACAACGTCCGCATTCGCGGTGAAGCCCGCTACACGTACTCCACGTACAGAAGCGGCTACGGCGACCCGAGCGTCGGCATCGGCGTGGAAATCCCGCTCGGCCGCGTCCGTCAGACGCTGACGACGGTGTTCACGCCGCAAGCGACCAAGATCATCGAAACCGAGAAGGAAGTGCCGCGTCCGTTCATCGACACCGACGGCGACACCGTCATCGACGAACTCGACAAGTGCCCGGATACGCCGAAGGGCCTGAAGGTTGACGCCGAGGGTTGCATCCTCGCCGGCCAGCTGATCGAGCTCCGCGGCGTCACCTTCAACCTCGACGAAACCAAGCTGCGGCCGAATGCACAGTCGGTGCTCGACGTCATCGCCAAGGGCATGGCTGGCCAGCGCTCGCTGCAGGTCGAAATCGCCGGTCATACCGACAGTCAGGGTTCCGCGGCCTACAACCTCAAGCTGTCGCAGGGTCGTGCCGACGCTGTCCGCGCTTACCTGATCGAAAAGGGCGTTTCGCCTGATCAGCTGAAGGCGGTTGGCTACGGCGAATCTCAGCTGAAGATCAAGCCGGAACGGAATCAGGACGACTACCTGCTGAACCGTCGCGTCGAGTTCCGGGTCAAGGCCCGCTGAAGATGAACATGAACCCCTTGCCGATGGCCGGGGGTTCGTCGTTATCGCTACACACTGAACAGGCTCATACAGGGAAAAACATGCGTAATGCATTGATTGCGGCAGCGGTGCTCGCCAGTGGCGGCGCTCTTGCCCAGGGCGAGGAAAATGTTGGCGAGCACGATTATCTCAGCGTGCTGCCAACCTACGAAATTCCCGATAAAGCCCGCACTGGCGTTCGCAGCGGCAGCGGCGTATCGCTGCTCTACGGTCACTCGTTCACGCCGCACCTCGGTATCGAAGGCGGCGCCCACTGGGCGATCTACGCGACCGGCAACGGCAACGGCACCGATTTCTACCAGTACAGCGGCATGGTCGACTTGGTCTACACGATCACCGAACGCCAAGGCTCGGCGCCGGTGCATCCGTTCCTGCTGCTCGGTGTCGGCGGCGCCTACAACGACGTGACGCCGGACAAGCGCGACGCCGCCAGCGTGATCTACGGCGCCGGTGCCGGCCTGGTCAGCGCCGACCTCTATCACGGCATCCGCGTCCGCGCCGAAGGCCGCTACATCCGCGACGAGTTCCGCGCCGGCAACGAAGACATCCGCTTCTCGCTGGGTCTCGAATTCCCGCTCGGCCGCGGCGAGTCGAGCACCGTGACCATCCCGGCACCAGAACCCAAGGTTGTCGAAGTGATTCGCGAAGTGCCGAAACCGTTCATCGATACCGATGGCGACACCGTGGCCGACGAACTCGACAAGTGCCCGGATACGCCGCGCGGCATGAAGGTCGATGCCGAGGGTTGCATCATTCCGGACCAGATCATCGAGCTGAAGGGCGTCACCTTCGAGTTCAACAAGGC
>NZ_CAISIQ010000461.1 GCF_903885465.1 uncultured Nevskia sp. | reverse complement strand
TGATCCATTCGCTGGCCGTGACCGAGAAGCGCGGCCTGCTGAAAAGCTGGACCGTGCTGCTGGCGATCCTGACCTTTTCGCTGTCGCTGCTCGGCACTTTCCTGGTCCGCTCCGGGGTGCTGGTATCGGTGCATGCCTTCGCCAGCGATCCGGCGCGCGGCCTGTTCATCCTGATCTTCATGGCGGTGGTCACCGGCAGTGCGTTGACGCTTTACGCCTGGCGCGCACCGAAGCTGGCCAGTGTCGGCGAGCTGACCCTGTTTTCCCGCGAAGGTCTGCTGCTGCTGAACAATGTGTTCCTGGTCGTCGCCTGCGCGGCGATCCTGATCGGCACCTTGTACCCGCTGGTGCTCGATGCCCTGAACCTCGGCAAGATTTCGGTCGGCCCGCCGTACTTCAACGCAGTGTTCCTGCCGCTGATGGTGCCGCTGTTCGTGCTGGTCGGCTTCGGTGCCGTGGTGCCCTGGAAGAAGGGCCGGGCCGGTGAAACCTGGAATCGCCTGAAGCTGCCGGCACTGTTCGCGGTGGCGTTCGCGATCGTCGTGCCGCTGGCGCTGCATGGCCGCGCGACCTTGCTGGCGGTGACCGGCGGTCTGCTCGGTTCGTGGACGATCGTCGCAGCCTCGCAGGATGTCTGGCGGCGCATCCGTTCCAAGCCTTCGTTCCTGACCGGACTCGCGTCAGTGCCGCGCGCGACCTGGGGCATGACCCTGGCCCACATGGGGCTTGGTGTCTGGGCGCTCGGTGTCGCCTTCGTGATCAGCTACGGCTTCGAGAAGGACGTGCGCCTGGCGCCGAAGGAAACCACCGAGATCGGTGATTTCACCTTCGCTTTCATCGGCGCGCAGGAAGCGAGGGGCCCGAACTTCATCGCCCAGCAGGGCGAGGTGACGATCGAGCGTCCGGACCACCGAACGGTGCAGCTCTATCCGCAGAAGCGCTTCTATCCCTCGCAGCGCAATGTCATGACCGAATCGGCGGTCGACGCGACCCTGATGCGCGATCTATACGTGTCGCTCGGCGAAGGTTTCGAGGACGGCTCCTGGTCCCTGCGCATCTATGTCAAGCCGATGATCCGGCTGATCTGGCTCGGCGGCGTGCTGATGTTCCTGGGCGGCTGTCTGGCCGCGAGCGATCGCCGCTACCGGCTGGCGACGGCGGCTGACCGCAAGGCCGCGACGGATGGCGGAGTTCAGGCCGCCTGATGCGCTACGCGATTCCGCTGGTGGTTCTGGGTGTGTTGCTGACCTTCTTCGCGGTGGGCTTGCGCCACGATCCGCGCATCCTGCCGAGCCCGCTGATCGGCAAGGCTGCGCCGGCGTTTTCGCTGCCTGTGCTCGAGTTTCCGCAGCCGGAAGCCACGGCCACGCCACCGCTGAAAAGTAATGCCGATTTCCTCGGCAAGCCGCTGCTGGTCAATTTCTTCGCCAGCTGGTGCGCCGGCTGCCAGGTCGAGCATCCATTCCTGATGAGCCTCGCCAAGGCCGGCGCAGTGACCATCGTCGGCGTCGACTACAAGGACGCCGATGCCGATGTCCGCCAGTGGCTCGGCTCCCGCGGCAATCCTTACGCCCCGGTGCTGGCCGATCTCGATGGCCGCACCGGCATCGACTGGGGCGTCTACGGCGTGCCGGAAACCTTCGTCATCAGCGCCAGCGGCCAGGTGCTGCACAAGCATGTCGGCGCGCTGACGCCGGAAGCCTGGGAGCGCGACATCAAGCCGCTGCTGGCGGCCGCGCCATGAGCCTGCTGCGGAGCCTCTGCCTGCTGTTGCTGGTGGCCGCGTTCGGCGCGCAGGGGCAGGTCACGGTCGAGAAGCCGGCGATCGAGCTGACCGTCGAGCAGGAAGCGCGTCTCGCCGAACTGCTGCCGGATCTGCGCTGCCTGGTCTGCCAGAACGAATCGCTGGCCGAGTCGCGCGCGCCGCTGGCGCTGGATCTGAAATACGAAGTGCGCAGTCTGGTGGCGCAGGGTAAATCGGCAACCGAGATCAAGCATTACCTGACCGATCGCTACGGCGATTTCGTGCTGTTCCGGCCGCCGTTCGATCCGCGCACCTGGCTGCTCTGGATCGGCCCGTTCGCGCTGGTGCTGCTCGGGCTGCTGGTGCTGGTCCGGCAGATCCGCAGTACCCGCCGTGCGGCAGTCCGTGCCGCAACCACCGCGAAACCGGCTGATCCCGCAGCCCTGAAGAAGCTGCTCGACGAATGAATCCGACTGTGTTGTCCGGCCTCGCCATGGCCGCGTTGCTGTTGCTGGTAGTTCTGCTGGCCACCCGTCCCTGGTGGCGCAGCCAGGTCGGCGATCGCCAGAACCGCCGTGCCGCCAATGTCGCTGCCTATCGTCTGCGCCTGGCCGAGATCGACAACGAGACCGCGTCCGGCCTGATCCCTGCCGATGAGGCGGTGGCGCTGCGCAGTGAACTCGATGCCCGCGTGCTCGACGATGCCGATGCCAGCGAGCCGGAAGTCACCACCCGAACCAAGCGCCGCCCGCTGGCGATCGCGCTGGTCACGGTGCTGCTCGCGGCGTTCTCCGGTGGCTGGTACGTGCTCGGCGGCAGCTGGCAGGCGCAAGCCCAGATTGCCGCTGGCGCGGTACCGCCAGCGCCCGTCGATCCGCAGATCGCGGCGATGGTCGAGACCCTGGCGCAGCGCCTGAAAGCCAAGCCCGATGATCCCGAAGGCTGGACGATGCTTGGCCGTTCCTATGCGGTGATGTCGCGCTATCCGGAAGCGGCAGCGGCTTTCGGCGAAGCCAATCGCCGCGCCCCGAAGCCGACTGCCGAAGGGCTGTCCGACGAAGGCGAGGCGCTGGCCTTTGCCAGCGGCCAGGATGTCTCCGGCCACTCTGCGGAGCTGTTCGAGCAGGCCCTGCAACTCGATCCCGGTAACGGCAAGGCGCTCTGGTATGGCGGCCTGGCTTCGGCGCTGACCGGCAATTACGCGACGGCGCGTGCGCGCTGGCAGCGGCTGCTTGATCAGCCGGGCCTTGCCGAGGAAATGCGTGCTGCGCTGGGCGACCGGATCGTCCGACTCGATCAGGCAATTGCTGCCAACGCGGCGGCCGTCGGTGAACCGGCTGCCGAGACTGATACTGCGGCGCCAGCGGCTGCCGCTGCAGCGCCAGTCAGCCTGAAGGTGCAGGTATCGTTGGCGCCGGCGCTGGCCGGCAAGGTACCGGCCGGCGCGACCTTGTTCGTGTTCGCCAAGGCGGCAAGCGGTCCGCCGATGCCGCTGGCGGTGCAGAAGCTCGCCGATGCCAAGCTGCCGCTGGAAATCACCCTCGACGAGTCGATGGCGATGGCGCCGGGCATGAGTCTGTCGAAGTTCGATCAGTACGTGATCACCGCGCGCTACAGTGCTGCCGGCAGCGTGCAGGCCCAGCCGGGCGATCTCGAAGGGCGGATCGAGGCGACTCGAGCGCAGTCGGGTGGGGCACCGCTAGCCGTGGTCATCGATCGCGTGCTGCCGTGAGCAGGTTTGCCAAGCGCCTTGCCTGCGTTTCGGCAGTGACGCAGCGGAGCATTTCTGACACGCAAATTGCATCGCAATCTGTGCAAAGCGACCAATTCCTGTGCCAAGGCGCGTAAGATTCTCGCTTCGGCGGCATGGGCCGCCGAATCCGTGAGTCCGATGAGTACGACCTCAGCCCGCGTCTTTGATTTGCCGGCCCTGCCGCCGGTGCTTCCTGCGTTCGCCCGCGCCGCCTGGTCCGCCACCCGTTCGGTGCGTACGCCGGTGACCATGCCGGACTGGACGGTCCGCGTCGCCGGCCTCTCTTTCGATCGCCCGCAGGTCGCCGCCTACAACGCGCTGTGCGGCTTCACCAATGCCGAGCAGGTCGCGATGACCTATCCGCAGGTGCTGGCGACCCCGCTCTACCTGAACCTGATGACCCGGCCGGGTTTCCCGCTGCCGCTGATGGGCCTGGTCCACGTCCGCAACAACATCGAATGCCGCCGCGCGCTGACCATCGATGAGCACTTCGATATCTCGGTCGGCCTCGGGGCGACGCGCGAAGTTCGCGCTGGGCTCGAACTGGACCTGGACATCGCGCTGTCGGAAGTCGGTGGCGACGTGCTGTGGCAGGCGACGATGACCGTGCTCAAGCGCGGCGTCCGCTCGGACGACAGCACGCCCGCGCTGTCCGGCCCGAAGCCGACCCTGTTGGACGCTCCGGCCGAAGCCGGGCTGGCCCAGTACCTGAGAATCCAGGCGCCCGAAGACACCGGCCGCCGTTACG
>NZ_CAISIQ010000460.1 GCF_903885465.1 uncultured Nevskia sp. | reverse complement strand
GGTCGGCACCCTCGATCAGCACCACCCGGACCTTGCGGGTATCGATGGCGCGGAAATCGTGGATCAGCACCCGCTTGCAAAGTTCGGCAATTGCACCGGCCAGTTCGACGCCAGTCGGCCCGGCACCGACGATCGCGAACGTCATCAGCCGCTGCTGTTCGACCGGATCATCGCTGTTCTCCGCGCGTTCCAGCGCCAGCAACAGCCGGCGACGTATCAGTGTGGCGTCATCGACACGCTTCAGTCCCGGTGCGTGTGCCTCCCACTGGTCATTGCCGAAGTAGGTATGGGTGGCGCCGGTGGCGAGAATCAGCCAGTCGTAGGGCAGGCGGCGGCCGTCATCGAGCAGCACTTCGCGACCGATGCTGTCGATGCCGGTCACCTGGCCGAGCAGCACGCGGGCGTTCTTCTGCCGGCTCAAGATGCCGCGCACCGGCCAGGCGACATCGGAAGGATTCAGGCCGGCCGTCGCAACCTGATACAGAAGTGGCTGAAAAAGATGGAAATTCCGGCGATCGACGACGGTCAGATCGACGGCGGCGCCATCGAGTGCGCGGGCGGCAGTGAGGCCGCCGAAGCCGGCGCCGACGATGACGACGCGGGGAAGGGTGGACATGGTGTGGTGTCGGTTCCGAAAGCAATGGGACGGAGTTTAGTCGCAGGGTTCCGGGGCTTCGCGCACAATCCTCGTCTCTTCCAGAACCCTGCAACGACCATGGACCAGCAACTTCGGGACCGTCTTGATGCCGCCGTGCTTCAGCGCCTGCTCAAGCACCTTGATTCCCGCCCCGATGTGCAGAACATCGAGCTGATGAATCTCGCCGGCTTCTGCCGGAACTGCCTGTCGAAGTGGTACGCGGCGGCGGCGAAGGAGGCTGGTGCCGAGGTCAGCGACGATGCAGCCCGCGAGCGCGTCTACGGCATGCCTTATGCGGACTGGAAGCGCTTGCATCAGCAGGAAGCCACGCCGGCGCAGCAGGCGGCGTTCGACGCGGCAAAACCGAAAAGCTGAAGGACTGCCTGGTTCACGGCAGCGCGGTAGTCTTGTCGTCGGGGACTCGGGGGGCACGATGAACGCAGGTCGATGGCTGTGCTTAGGCCTGCTGGCGGCGAACTTGAGTGCGCACGCCGATGCGGCGACGCAAAAAGTGCTCGATTGCATGCGGGCGAACATTCCGCCGTCGCTGCAGATCAAGGAAGTGGAACTGGCCTCGGTCGATCGCAGCGGTGCCGAGCGGCTGCTCAAAGGCAAGGTCTATGTCAGCCGCGACAGCGGCCTGATCCGCGTGCTGCTGCGCATCTCCAAGCCGAACGATCTCGACGGCGCGGCGTACCTGATGCGCGAAGGCGGCGCCGGCAAGAAGGACGACATCTTCCTGTATCTGCCAGCGCTGCAGCGGGTGCGCAAGATCAGTGGAGGTTCTGCTGATGCGCCGCTGCTCGGCACCGATTTCAGCTACAACGACATGAAGCAGCTGCAAGCGGCGTTCGGCGATTCCCAGACCAGCCTCGACAAGCCGACGACCATCGAGCAGCGCCCGGTCCATGTGCTGCAGTTGCAGCCGGCCGCTGGTTCCGGCGCTCGCTACAGCCGTGTCCGTACCTATGTCGACCAGAAAACCTGCGTCGCGCTGAAGGCTGAGTTCTTCGAGGGCAACAGCCTGCGCAAGGAACTCAGCGCGCCGGCCGACAGCCTGAAGCGTGCCGATGGCTACTGGTATCTGTCCGATCTGCTGATGCGCGACGTCAAGGAAAACACCAGCACCCGGCTCAAGGTGGTCGGCGTGGTCGGCAGCGAGCAGGAACTGCCGTCGCGGCTGTTCGATCCCACCTCGTTCTATCGTGGCAACTGAGGCCGCAGGCGCCTGATGAACACCGTTGCCTGGCTCGGCTCGGTCGCGCAGCATCCGCGCCGTGTGCTGCTGGCGGTGGCGCTGGCGACCATCATCGGCCTGCTGCTGTGCATCGATCCGGTCACGCGCACGGTGCGCTTCCACATCGATCCATCCGCTGAAGCGCTGCTGCCAGTCGACGATCCGGGCCGCGCGGTGCTCGACCAGGTCCGCAGGACCTTCGGCATCGACGATCCGCTGATCGTTGCGGTGCGCTTCGAGCCCAGTGTCTACAGCACCGAGAACCTTGAACGCATCGCCAGGCTCTCGGCGCAGTTCAAGCAACTGCCGGAAGTCAGCGAAGTGTTTTCGCTGGCCACGGCGCCGAATCTGCTAGCCAGCGGCGACGAGATCGATGTCACCTCGTTCACCGATCAGGCCGCGCGCGACCCGGCATCGGTGCAGACTTTTGCGGCGCAGATCCTCGCCAATCCGCTGTATCGCAGCACCCTGGTCTCCGACGACGGCACCACGGCGGCGTTCGCACTGAGCACCACGGCGGCGCTGACGCCGAAGCAGTACGTGGCGCTGGATTTCGATGGTCAGGTACGGCGCGCGGTGCAGGAAGTTGGCGGCGCCGATGCGGTCTATCTGACCGGCACCCTGCCGGTTCGCGCGGCGACCAGCGGCGCGCTCGATCGCACTCTGCGCTTCACCGTGCCGGCCGTGTTCGCGGTGATCGCCGTGCTGCTGCTGGTGACCTTCCGCAGCCCGATGGCGGCGGCTTCGGCCCTGCTGGCGGTGGCGATCGCGCTGATCTGGACGGTGGCCTCGGCGGTGCTGCTCGGCATCGAGTTCAATCTGGTCAGCGCCATCGTGCCGCCGCTGGTGATCACCATCGGCCTGTCGTACACGATCCACCTGCTGGCCGCGCATTTCCTGTCGCGCAGTGTGCTGCCCGATGTACGCGATGCCCAGCGTGCCGACTGGGTGATGAAGCGCATCTCCACTGGCCTGACCTTGTCGGCAACGACCACGGTGATCGGCTTCCTGAGCCTGCTGCTGAACCCGCTGCCGGCCGTACGCGGCTTCGCGGTGCTGGCCAGTCTCGGCACCTTGTACGTCGGCGCGCTGACCCATCTGTTCCTGCCGGCGCTGCTCAATGCCACCGGCTGCAACCGCGAGACGCCGCCGATCGCCACCCGCGTGTTCGGCCGCTTCGCGGAGTTGCTGACCGGCTTCGATCTACGCTGGCGGCGCTGGATCATCGGCGCATCGGCACTGCTGATCGTGGGCGGTTTCATCTCCGCGAGCCGCATCGAAGGCGGTGCCGATTTCATCAACAGCTTCGATGAAGACACGCCGGTCCGGCAGAATTTCGAAGCAGTTGCCAATGCCTTCAACGGCGCCAATTTCGTCACCGTGCTGATCGACGGAAAAGCGCCCGATGCGCTGACCAACCCGGCGCTGATCGATGCCGTCGACAGCTTTCAGGACTGGCTGCGCGCTCAGCCTGAAGTCGGTGCGGCGGTGTCCTTCGTCGATCAGCTGAAGCTGACCAATCTGGTGCTGCACAACAACGAGCCGCTGTACTTCGGCGTGCCGGCCGATGGCGCGGCGGTCAAGCAGATCCTGCTGTTTGCCAGCAGCGAAGCGCTGAACCGGGTCATCGATCCGCAGTACCGCACCGCGGTGATCAGCTTGCGTCTCAACGTCGATGGCTCGACGGCGATCGGCGCCTTCCTGCGCCGGGCCGAGGCGCGTGCTGCCGAACTGCCGTCGCCGATCGATGCCCGCTTCACCGGCAGCGCGGTGCTTGCCACCCGCGCTGTCGAAGCACTGGCCGGCGGCCATCTGGCATCGATCGCGATTGCCGTGGTCGCCATCGGTGCGCTGCTGTCGCTGATGTTCACCTCGATCAAGGCCGGCCTGATCGCAACGGTGCCGAACATCGTGCCGATCGCCGTCTACTTCGGCACGCTCGGGGCGCTCGGCATTCCGCTGAACCCCACCACCAGCCTGATCGCCTGCATCGTGCTCGGCATCGCCGTCAACGACACCGTGCACTTTCTCGCCCGCTTCAATGCCGATGCCCGCGAACAAGGCACCGAAGCTGGCGCGGTGCGTTCGGCGCTCGGCTCGGTGCTGCGGCCGATTACCTTGGCCACGGTCTGTCTGTGTCTCGGCTTTCTGGTGTTTGCCGGCTCGGAACTGAACAATCAGCGGCAGTTCGGTGGCTTGGCCGCGTGGACTTTGTTCGTCGCCTGGATCGTCGACATGACGCTGACGCCGGCGCTCGGTTCCCGCTTGCGCATCGTCACGCTCTGGGACTTGTTGCGGCTCGATCTCGGCAAAAGTCCGCAGCACACGATTCCGCTGCTGTCGGGCTTGTCGATGCGCCAGGCAAGGCTGTTCGCGCTGATGTCGCGGCTGGAAAAGCATCCGGCCGGCACGCGGATCATCCAGGAAGGCGATCTGTCGCGGGACATTTACGTGGTCGTCGATGGCGCGGTGGAAGCGACCATCGAACGCAACGAGGAACGGCTGGTGCTGTCGACCATGACCCGCGGCGCGGTGATGGGCGAGGCCGGTTATTTCGGCCAGCGACGCACCGCAAGCGTCGATACCACCAGCCCGGTACGCCTGCTCCGCTTCAACTCGCAGGACCTCGAAAGACTGCGCGAACGCTATCCCTCAATCGCCGCAACGGTGTTCCGCAATCTGAATCGTATCCAGGCCGAACGCATCGCGCGTATGACAGCACTGTTACGCTAGGCGCAGTCGGCGGTGATTTCGGTCGCCGTTGCCGGGTGTTTACCAGCAGGTCTTAAGGCCTGCGGAAAATAAAAACAGCAAGAAAAAACGTCGAGTGGGAGGAGGGGAGATGACCGTACCAATGATGGGCCGCCTCGGCATGGCGGCCGCTTGGCTGTTGCTGTTCCCGGTTGCCACGGCGGCGGCAGTTGATCGCGGCGTGACGATCCTCAGGCAGCCGACCGGCAATCTGATCGTCTCGAAAGGCCGCGATGGCCTGCTGGTTGTCGGCGATGTCGACATCAAGCGACAGGGCGATATTGCCGCGTTGCTGGGCGGCGACGTGCCGAAGGTCATCGTCGATACCGACCCGGATGCCGGTTTCATCATGAGCCGGGGTGACGGTTCGGTGCTGTACATGGCGAACGGCCGGCTGCGCCACGCCACCCTCGATGGCCTGCTGAAAGTGCCCGCCAGCAAAGTCTCGGCGGCGACGCCGACTCGGCTGATCGTGGCGCTCTCCGACAGCGATACGGTTCATCTCAATGGCGACGAGATTGGCCTGTTCCGGGTCCAGAGCGGCCTCGTGGCCGGCGCCTGCGCGGCCTTGTTTCCGGCGGCCCATCTGCTGCATGTCGGCCGCCTCTATACGCCGGGCCAGTACCCGGCGATCGATGTCGCTCGCGGCGGCTCGATATCGGGGCTGATTGCCGCGGTCGGCAGGCTGGTCAATATCGGCGGGCCGGAAGTGCTGTTCGTGCCGGCGCGCGGCGAGCCGGTGGCGCGCGACAAGTTGATTGCCTATCGCGACATGCTCTCGACGGTGCGCAACCGGGTGCAGGCCGCGATGCAACGGGGCCAGACGCTGAAGCAGATCCAGGCCGCGCGCCTGACGGCCGATCTCGATGCCCGCTGGGGCCAGGGCCCGATCCGCAGTGCCGATTTCGTGGCCCGTGTGCACGCCAGCCTGCTGAATCCGCCCAGAGACGGCTGAACCAGCCACACTGTCTGAATGAGTCGCTACCGGGAACCGCCACCGAAAAGCTCGCCGTACATCACCGCAGAAGGTGCTGCACGGCTGCGTGCCGAGTACGAGCAGTTGTGGCGAATCCGCAGGCCGGAAGTCGTGCGGGCCTTGTCGGCTGCAGCGGCCGAGGGTGATCGTTCCGAGAACGCCGAATACATCTATCGCAAGAAGGAACTGCGCGAGATCGATCGGCGCGTCCATTACCTGCAGTTCCGGCTGCCGGAATTGAAAGTGGTGGATGCGGTGCCGAGCGATCCGGAGCGCGTCTACTTCGGCGCCTGGCTGCAGGTGCACGACGATCACGGCGACGAAAAACGCTACCGGATCGTCGGTGCGGACGAGATCGATCCGGAGCGCGGCTATATCTCGATCGACTCCCCGCTGGCCCGTGCGCTGCTCAAGCGCCGGGCCGGCGAGGTGGTCAAGCTGATGCTGCCCGGAGGTGAAGCCGAGGTGGAACTGGCGGCCGTGAGCTACGGCCCACCGTAGTCCTGGCTAGCCTGTGATGCCCTTGAACTGCTTGGTGATCTGCGCAATGCGCTCGCCGTACAGACGCGCAGTTTCGAGGTCGCCGGGCAGCGGACCTTCGTCGGGGCCGAGATCGCTGGGTGACTGGGCGAGGGCGCCGGAGAAGCCGCCGACATAGTTGACGTCGTTGCGCGTCGCCTTGCTGGAATTGGCCGGCATCATGCCGGTGCCGACCCAGATCATGCCGTGCTGCATCGATAGCGTGATCATGTACTGGATGGTCGAGAACTTGTCGCCGTTCATGGTTGCCGAGTTGGTGAAGCCGCCGGCGATCTTGTTCTTCCACTTCTGGCCGAACCAGGGCTTGGAACTGGCATCGGCGAATTTCTTGAAGTCCGCCGACACGCCGCCCATGTAGGTGGGCGAGCCAAAGACGATGGCGTCGGCTTCTTCCAGCGCAGT
>NZ_CAISIQ010000459.1 GCF_903885465.1 uncultured Nevskia sp. | reverse complement strand
GGCGTGATCCTGCTGGCCGCTGGCTACTTCGCACCGTTGCCGGCCGCAAGGTCTGAACCGGGCAAGCCTGCGTAGCGACGGGCCAGCGACTAAACTGCGCGCCGTTCAGGCATCCAACCGGCAGCAGACCATGGCAGAGACTTACATCGGCGGCTTCCACGCCGTCATCGCGGCGATCGAGGACGGCGAAAGCAAGCCGCGCGAAATCCTGCTCGCCGAAACCCGCCGCGACGCGCGCGCCGAAAAGCTGTTGGATCTGGCCGCCAAGCGCAACATCACCGTCCGCAAGGTTGCTCGCGATGTGCTCGATATCCGCGCGCCGGGCCTTCGCCATCAGGGCGTGCTGGCGGCGATCAATGCTGCCGATCTCGGCGGTGAAGAACTGATCGATCTGCCGGCAACGCCGGAGCGCCTGATCCTGGCGCTCGATGGCGTGCAGGACCCGCACAACCTCGGTGCCTGCCTGCGCACCTCGGAAGCCACCGGTGTCGATGCGGTGATCATTCCGAAGGATCGCGCCGTCGGCGTCACGCCGGCCGTGCGTTCGGCTGCTGCCGGTTCCGCCGAACGGGTGCCGGTAGTGCCGGTGACCAATCTGGTTCGCAAGCTGGAGCAGCTGAAGCAACTCGGCTACTGGGTCGTCGGCCTGGCCGGCGAGGGCGATGAATCCCTGTTCGATGTCGATCTGACCGGGCCGCTGGTACTGGTCATGGGCGGCGAGTCCGAAGGCCTGCGCCGGCTGACCCGTGAGTGCTGCGACCGCGTGGTGCGGATTCCGATGAAGGGCGAGCGGATCGAAAGCCTCAACGTGTCGGTGGCCGCCGCGGTCTGCTTGTACGAGGCTTATCGCCAGCGCAATCACAAGCCGGCCAAGGCTGCCGCGCGCAAGAAATGATGGGGCGCTCGCGCCTGCTGCTGTCGGTGCTCGCGGTGCTGGTCGTCGTGCTGCTGGCGCAATGGTGGTGGGGTCAGGACCAAGCGCCTGAAACGGCGCCGGACGCAGTGATCAGCGAGTCGCCGCCGGTCGCTGTCGAAGTATTGCCAGCGCCACCGGCAGCGTCGTCGGTCGCCCGGCAGACAGTCGAGCGCGCAGTCGTCGATTCCGGCATCACCATCCGCCTGATCCGCCGAGCAAGACTTTCGCCACCTGAAGGCCGGCTCGCCGATGGCTACGCAAAGCTGCTGCCCGAAGCGCAGAGCGGCAATCGTCTGTCGCAGTACCGGCTTGGCAGCCTGCTGTTCGAGTGCCGCGAAGTTCCGGCCGACAGCGCCGCGCTGGAGCGGGAAGTCGAAGCCTTCTATCAGACTCGTCGGCACGGACGCTGGACCGTCGACGCACCGAAGGCCGAGGAAGCCACGCTGCGTCATCTCTACGCCGAGTGCGACGGCATTCCGGCCGAGGCGCGCACCGGCTTTCGCGACTGGATCAAGCAGGCCGCCGATGCCGGGATCATCGAAGCCCAGCTGAATCTGCCTCTGAAGCTGCCGCCGGACGATTACTGCCAGTTCCTGGCCGAGTGCTCGGCCGATCAGCGGGCTCGCCAGGAAGCGCTGCAGGCGGAAGCCATCGATTACACGACGCGTGCTCGCGAAGCCGGATCGGTGGCAGCGCTGTGGACCTTTGCCGCCTGGTACTCCGGCGGCGAAGTGCTGCCGCAGAACGACATCGAAGCCTATGCGCACTTCCGGGCACTCGATCAGGTCAATGCCGCGAGCCAGCAGCCGCAGCGTTTCGGCAAGCTGCTGGCCGGCATGAAGAAGAAGCTGCGCGCGGTCGATATCGACGCCGGCGAGGCGAGGGCGCGCGAGCTGCTGTCGAATCCGAACTGCTGCGTGATCACGCCCTAGCAGGCTCCGGCTTGCCCGGAACGGCCTGAAAACGTACACTCCGCGACCTTTCCGGCCAGACCATTGTTGGGTCGTTGTTGGTTCAACCGGAAAACCTTGTCCCACCGCCCGTTGCGACTGTCGTTATTTGCGGGGGACTGCCCGGGCTGGCTTCGCTGCCAGCCTGCATCCACAAGGAGCATCCATGCGTCATTACGAAGTTGTTGTCATGGTCCATCCGGACCAGAGCGATCAGGTTCCGGCCATGATCGAACGCTACAAGAACATGGTCGAGTCCGACGGCGGCGCTGTGCACCGCATGGAAGACTGGGGCCGCCGCCAGCTCGCCTATCCGGTCGCCAAGCTGCACAAGGCGCACTACGTTCTGATGAACGTCGAGTGCTCCGACGCCGTGCTGAAGGAGCTGGAAAGCGCCTTCCGCTTCAACGACGCCGTGATCCGCAAGCTGGTCATCCGCATGGACAAGGCTGAGACCGAGCAGTCGCCGCTGTTCAAGGTTCCGGAAGAAGACAAGAAGCCGGAATACAAGCGCAATGCCGAGGGCGAGGCCGCTGCTGCAGACGCCGCCGATGCCGCTGCCACCACGACCGAAGAGGCCGTCTAAGCCATGTCACGTTTTTTCCGCAAGAAGAAGAGCTGCAAGTTCACTGCCGAAGGCACCATCCGGATCGACTACAAGGATCTGGCGACGCTGAAGCAGTACGTCTCCGAGAACGGCAAGATCGTTCCGAGCCGCATCACCGGCACCAAGGCGCGCTACCAGCGCCAGCTCGGTTCGGCGATCAAGAACGCGCGCTACCTCGCGCTGCTGCCGTACACCGACGCCCACGAGTAAGGAGAAGAATCCATGGAACTGATCCTGCTCGAAAAAGTGACCAACCTCGGCGACCTCGGTGATGTCGTCAAGGTCAAGTCCGGCTACGGCCGCAACTACCTGCTGCCGTCCGGCAAGGCGCTGACCGCCACCGCCGGCAACAAGGAAGTGTTCGAAGTCCGCAAGGCCGAACTGATGAAGAAGTACGCCGAGACGCTGGCTGCCGCGAAGATGCGTGCGGCTGCCCTCGCCGGCAAGCACGTCACCATCAAGGCGCTGGCGGCTGAAGAAGGCAAGCTGTACGGCTCGGTCGGCCCGGCGGAAATCGCCCGTGCCACCACCGGCACTGCGTTCGTGCTCGAAAAGAGCGAGATCGATCTGCCGGAAGGCCCGATCCGCGTCGTCGGCACCTACACCGTTGCCGTGCGTCTGCACTCGGAAGTCGAAACCACGCTGATCGTGGTGATCGAAGAAACCAAGGGCTAAAGCCTTTCGTTTCGTGGCAACGATCGGCCCGCCTCGCGCGGGCCGATTCGTTTCTGACGCTGGCGGCCAGTCATGCACGAAGTGATGCACAAATTGTCCACAGCTTGTTCCGTGGCAGGCGCAAGCCTGAACGCGCAAGCTTGATGATCCACCGAGAACCGACCATGGCCACGCCTTTCCCGAACGCATCCCCTGGCAGCGCCCAGCCCGGCGCGCGGCTGGCCGCCAGTCCCAAGCATCCGCCGTATTCGTTGGAAGCCGAGCAGTCGGTACTCGGCGGTCTGCTGCTGAACAACCGCGCCTGGTACGAGCTGGTCGATCAGGTTGCCGAAGAGGATTTCTACACTCAGGACCACCGGCAGATATTCAAGGCGATCGGCGAACTGCTGAACGCCGGCCGGCCTTGCGATTTCGTCACGCTGTCCGAGCATCTGCGTCATCAGGGCAAGCTCGAGGATGCTGGCGGCATCAGCTATCTCGGCACCCTGGCGGCCGATACGCCGTCGGCCGCCAATATCAAGGCCTATGCGGAGATCGTTCGCGAGCGTTCGGTGCTGCGCTCGCTGATCGCCGCCGGTCAGGACATCGCCGAACTCGGCTACCAGCCCGAGGGCCGCACGCCGGGCATGCTGATCGACGTCGCCGAAAAGCAGGTGTTCGCGATCCGCGCGCGCGGCTCCAAGGCGGCCAGCCAGGCCAAGGACATGCCGATGCTGATGGACGCGATCGAGGATCGCCTCGAGCGTCTGCGCAATAACCCGTCCAGCCTCGCCGGCACGCCGACCGGTTTCACCGAGCTCGACAAGCTGACCCAGGGCATGCACCCGGGCGATCTGATCATCGTCGGTGGCCGTCCCGGCATGGGCAAGACCAGCTTCGCGATGAACATCGCCGAGCATGTGGCGATCGAGAACAAGCTGGCGACCGCTGTGTTTTCGATGGAGATGTCCGCTGAACAGCTGGCCCTGCGCGTGCTGTCCTCGTTCGGCCGCATCGATCAGCAGGCGCTGCGCAGCGGCCAGATGGAAGACCACGACTGGAGCCGTCTGGTTTCGGCCAGCGGCCTGCTCCGCGAAGCGCCGTTGTTCATCGACGAAACCGGTTCGCTGTCGCCGCAGGAACTCGCCGGCCGCGCCCGGCGCATGGCCGCCAAGCATCCGCTGTCGCTGATCGTGGTCGATTACATCCAGCTGATGCAGGTGCCGTCGAACCGCGAGAATCGCACCAACGAGATCTCGGAAATCTCCCGCTCGCTGAAGGCGCTGGCCAAGGAACTGAAGGTGCCGATCATCGCGCTGTCGCAGCTGTCGCGCAGCCTCGAAGCGCGTCAGGACAAGCGGCCGATCATGTCCGATCTTCGCGAATCCGGCTCGATCGAACAGGACGCCGACATGGTGCTGTTCGTCTACCGCGACGATTACCACAACAAGGAATCGCCGAATCAGGGCACCGCCGAAATCATCATCGCCAAACAGCGTTCCGGCCCCACCGGCAAGGTCAAGACCGCGTTCCTCGGCAAGTACACGCGCTTCGACAATCTGGCGCCGGAGTATATGTACGGCGGTTGATGCGGTCGCTGCTCAGGCAACCAACAAGGGCAACTGGAAACTGCTGCACATGCCTCTCCCTCGCGTCACTGCAACGGTCGATCTATCGGCCGTTCGCCACAACCTGCAACGCGTGCGCGAGTTCGCGCCGCAATCGAAAGTGATGGCCGCGATCAAGGCCGATGCCTATGGCCATGGCGCCGTGCCGGTGGCGCGTGCGCTGGCCGAGGCCGGCGTCGATGCCTTTGCCGTCGCCTGTCTCGAAGAAGCGGTGACTCTGCGCGATGCCGGCATCGCCACCCGCATCGCCCTGCTTGAAGGCGTGCTGTCCGCCGAGGAAGCCGAGGAAGCAGCGCAACTGGAGCTGGAGATCGTCATCCACGATCGCTGGCAGCTGGAACTGCTGGCTTCGCTGCCGCCGAGGACCCCGCTCAGCGTCTGGTTCAAGCTCGACAGCGGCATGCACCGGCTCGGCTTTCCGCTCAGCGAAGCGCCGGCGCTGCAGGCTGCGTTGCTGGCCCGGCAGAACTGGTGCCTGCAAGGCTGGATCACCCATCTGGCCTGCGCCGATGATCGCGACAGCGTGATGACTTCCGCCCAGATCACCGCGTTCGATGCTGCGATGGCGGACATTCCCGGGCCGCGCTCGATCGCCAATTCCGCCGGCCTGATCGCCTGGCCGCAGGCGCGGGTTGACTGGGTGCGGCCGGGCCTGATGCTCTACGGCGCCAGCCCGATGCCGGGCACGGTCGGCAGCGATCTGGGTCTGAAACCAGCGATGACGGTGGCCAGCCGTTTGATCGCCGTCCATGAAGTGCCAGCCGGCGATACGGTCGGTTACGGCGGCACCTATATCTGCCCAGAAGCGATGCGGGTCGGCGTCGTCGCGGTCGGCTATGCCGATGGTGTGCACCGCATCCTGCCGACCGGCGCGCCGGTGCTGATCCAAGAGCAGCGCGTGCCGATCATCGGCCGGGTGTCGATGGACATGATCACCGTTGATCTGCGCAGCTTGCCGCAGGCGGCGGTCGGCGATGCCGTGACCTTGTGGGGGCCAGGTCTGCCGGCCGAGGAAGTCGCGACTTGGGCCGGCACCTTGTCCTACGAGCTGTTCTGCGGCCTGACCAACCGCGTGCATTACCGCTACGTCTAGCTTGCTGGCCGGATCGTTCAGGCCTTCTGCCGCACCGGCTTCTTCAGCGTCGCCTCGTGAATCTTCAGGCTGGCGTGCGCGGCCCGGAGCAAGGGCGCCGCGATGCCATGCTTCGCACCGCGTGCGATCAGGTCGCCGAGGATGTGATCGGCCTCGACCTTGCCGCCTTGTTCGAGGTCGCGAAGCATCGATGCTTTCGCCCGCGAACCGGGTTCGGTCAGGATCGCCCGCGTGCCGTCGAGCACATGCTGACGCGGTGCGTAGCCGTGAGCGGCGGCGATTGCCGCGCATTCGTCGATGGTGTCCAGCATCAGGGCTCGGCCTTCCGGCGCCACGACGATCTGGCCGACATTGGCGTGCATCAGACAGGTCATGCCGGCGAGGCTGGCCAGCATCACCCACTTCTCCCAGACCGCCTGCTGAATGCTGAAGCTGGCGCGGCCATCGAACTTGCAGCCCTCCATCAGTGCTTCAATCGCTTCGATGCGCGGCGTGCGGCGATCATCGATCTCACCGAAACGCAGCGCGTGCATCTCCGACATGTGCTCGATTGCGCCATCGCTGTCGAGCCGCACGGCAATCGAACACAGCCCACGCAGCACCCGGTCGGCGCCGAAACGCTCATCGAGCAACTCGAAATGGCGCAGGCCGTTGAGCAGCGGCAGCACCGCCGTTTTCGGACCGACAGCCGGCGCAATCGCGGTCATCGCCGCTTCAAGGTCATAGGCCTTGCAGGCAAGGATCACCAGATCGAAGGTTTCGTGAATGTGGCCGCTGATCAGCACCCGCGGCTTCAGGCGCAGATCGCCCTGCGGGCTGCGTACCACCAGACCGTTGCCACGCAGTTGGGCGGCGCGGTGTTCACGCACCAGAAAGCTGACATCGCGTCCCGCTTCCAGCATCCGTCCGCCGAAATAGCCACCGGTGGCGCCGGCGCCGAGCATCAGCACTTTCATGTTCTTGAGGGTCATTCCTGAGAGGTGTTCTGGGTGTTTCGTCGTCGATGACGAATTCAAAATCTTGTTCAGCAGGATGATCGCTCAATGTGACCGCTTTCGTCTTCGCCATGCGCTTCAAGAGCCATCAAGGAGCGATCGGCGAGACGCCGAACGGCAGGTGCGGAATCGCCTCGAAAACTGTATAAATATACATATACCGTTGCCTTTGGCAGATTCCGATGTTCTCCCATACAGAAATTTCATTCATTGAAATCAATCGTTTGAATGCTTTTCTGCAGACGTCTGACGTCTGCCGGAGTGTTTCATGACGGCCCCGGCACCGTCCTTGAGCGAAGTGCTGGCGCGGCCCGATGTCTGGCGCGGCAGCGACTTCGCCCGGGTCACCGCCGAACCCAGCGGCCATGCCGAACTCGATCGTCGGTTGCCGGGCGGCGGCTGGCCGGTGGGCGCGCTGACCGAGCTGTTTCCGGAAACCCAGGGCATCGGCGAAATGCAGCTGGTGCTGCCCTGGATCGCTCGGTTGACCCAGGCCGGCGGCCGCGTGGCGATGGTCGATCCGCCGCATCTGCCGTTCGCACCGGCACTGGCCCAGGCCGGCATCGTGCTCAGCCGCCTGCTGTTGGTGCGGCCGCAGTCCGAAGATGGCGGCCTGTGGGCGACCGAGCAGATCCTCCGCGCCGGTTCCTGCGGCGCGGTGCTGGCCTGGCCGGGGCGGCTCGGCGCGGTCGAGTTGAAACGCTTTCAGCTCGCCGCCGAAACCGGCAAGACCACCGCCTTGCTGTTCCGCGAGCCGCGCGCAGCGGCAGAATTTTCGCCGGCCGCACTGAGGCTGAAGCTCACTGCGCGGCCGGGTGGCCTGCGCATCGACATTTTCAAATGTCGCGGTGGTACGCCGACAGCGGTTGAGGTGCTGCTGCCGGCCCTGGCTGCGAACGGCTGATCGCCATGCTCTGGCTTGGCCTGCATCTGCCGCAGTTTTCGCTGGAAGCGCTCGGTGACGCATCTGCCTCTCAGGTCGTCACCGGGCGTCGGGGCGCTCGCCGCTGGGTGATCGCCGGGGCAGCTGATCGCATCGCGCCGGGCACTGACTGGGGCACCGTGCAGGTGTTGCATCCGGACCTCCGCGCCGCCGAGCGCAAGCCGCGCGCCGAGCGCGAAACGATGCAGTCGCTGGTCGCCTGGGCCTGGCGTTATGGCTCCGAACTGGTCTGGGAAATCACCGAAAGCGAACTCGATTTCGGGTTGCCCTGTGCGCTGCTGTGGGTCGAGATCGGCGCCAGCCTGAAGCTGTATGGCGGACTGGCAGCGCTGCTCGCGCATTTCGATGCTGGCTTTGCCGAGACCGGCCATGTCGGCAGCCGCGCCGTGGCACCGACCCTGGAAGCAGCAGCGCTATTCGCCCGCATTGGGCTGACTGAGCCGGTGATCGAACGCGAGCAACTGCCAGCCGCACTCGACGCACTGCCGCTGGCCTCGCTGATGCTGACACCGCGCACCTCGGAAGCGCTGAAAGCAATCGGTCTGAGCCGGATCGGCGAGTTGCTGGCGCTGCCGGCCGCTGCGCTCGGCAAGCGTCATGGCGCGCAACTGGTCACCTTCCTGGATCGCCTGCTCGGCCGCCGGCCGGATGTGCGGCCACGCTGGCGGCCACCGGCGAAATTCCAGCGTCGGATCGATCTGCTGGGAGAGGTCGAATACACGGAAGGTCTGCTGTTTCCGTTGCAGCGAATGACCCGCGAACTCGGAAATTTCCTCAAGGCCCGCGATACCGGTTTGCAGGTGTTTCGATTGACCCTGGTCCACGGCCGAGCCAGTGGTGGCCGGCCACAGGCCGACACCGTGCTCGATCTGCGGCTGGCGACTTCGGCGCGCGATCCTGAACGGCTGCTGCGCGTGCTGCGCGAACAATTGAGCCGCACGCCGTTGCCGGCGCCGGTACGCAGCCTGCGACTCAACGCCGAGCAGTTCATCGAACCGGCGACCGGCCAGCGCGATCTGTTCGATGCCACGCGCGGCGATGACGAGGCCTGGAGCCAATTGGTCGAGAAACTGGTCGCGCGTCTCGGTGCCGAAGCGGTGACTTCGCTCGGTCTGATCGCCGATCACCGGCCGGAACGTTCCTGGCGCACGCGTGCCTGTGACGCACCGCTTGCGGAAGTTGCACGGGTGACGGCACCACCAAGACCGATCTGGCTGATCGATCCGCCGAAGCCCTTGTCGACGACCCCGAAAGCGCTCGCCGCGGCCGAGCGGCTCGAAGGCGGCTGGTGGGACGGCGGCGATGTTCTGCGCGACTACTACCACGCCGATCTGCATGGCGGCCGTTTCTGGGTGTTCCAGGATCGCCTGACCAGCGCCTGGTTTCTGCAGGGCATTTGGGCCTGATTGGGGCCTGATCGGACAAGTTGCGACATGGACTACGCCGAACTGCATTGCATCTCGCACTACAGCTTTCTGCGCGGCGCTTCGTCACCGGATCAGCTGGTCGAGGCTGCTAAGGCGCAGGGCTACACGGCGCTGGCGATCACCGACGAATGCTCGATGGCCGGCATGGTTCGCGCTTACGTCGCGGCGAAGAAGCATGACTTCAAGCTGATCGTCGGCAGCGAGTTCCAGCTTGATGACGGCCTGCGCTTCGTGCTGCTCGCGCCTTGCCATCACGCCTACAGCGAAATCTGCCGATTGATTACTACCGGTCGTCGCGCAGCGGACAAGGGCGACTACTTCCTGACGCGCGACGATCTGCACGATCTCGATCAGGTGCTCGCGCTGTGGCTGCCGCCGGATGACGATGCCATCGCCGAAGCACAGGGCGCTTTCATCGCCACCACTTTCGGCGCGCGCGCCTGGATCGCCGTCGAACTGCATCGCTATGGCGACGATCGCGCGCAACTGAACCGCTTGCTGAGCCTCGGCCGTCATCTCGGTTTGCGCTGTACAGCGGCCGGTGACGTCCACATGCATATCCGCAAAGCTCGTGAACTGCAGGACACGATGACCGCGATCCGTCACGGCCTGGCTTTGGAAGACTGCGGTGTGCGGCTGTTCCCGAACGGTGAGCGGCATCTGCGGCCGATCGCTGAACTGCAGCAGCTGTATCCGGACGCCTTGCTGGCCGAGGCCACCGTGATCGCAGAGCGCTGCAGCTTCACGATGGCCGGGCTGAATTACGAATACCCGCACGAGCTGGTACCAGAGGGCCACACACGCAGTAGTTGGTTGCGTGTGCTGACCGAACAGGGCTTGCGTGATCGCTGGCCAGAAGGAGAGCCGGCCTCGGTGCGCAAGACCATCGAGATGGAGTTGGAACTGATCATCGAGCTTCGTTACGAAGCTTTTTTCCTGACCGTGCACGACATCGTCCGCTGGGCGCGTGCGCAGACGCCGGAAATCCTCTGCCAAGGTCGCGGGTCGGCGGCCAATTCCGCGGTCTGCTACGCGCTCGGTATCACTTCGGTGAACCCCGCCGAGCAGCGCCTGTTGTTCGGGCGCTTTCTGTCCAGGGAGCGCAACGAGCCACCGGACATCGATGTCGATTTCGAGCATCAGCGCCGCGAACTGGTGATGCAGTACATCTACAACAAATACGGCCGCGAACGGGCCGCGCTGGCGGCGACGGTGATCCGCTATCGCCGCAAGTCGGCGATTCGCGATTGTGGCCGCGCACTTGGCATCGGCGCTGATGAGATCGATCGCCTGTCAGGTTCGCTGGCCTGGTGGGACGAACCCGAAACCTTGCCAGATCGCCTGCGCGAGCAGGGTTTCGATCCCGACACGCCGGTGGTCGCGCGCTGGTTGAGGCTGGTGAAAGCGCTGGTCGGCACGCCGCGCCATCTGTCGCAACACGTCGGCGGCTTCGTCATTTCCGAGCATCCGCTGCACGAACTGGTGCCGGTCGAGAATGCAGCGATGCCGGACCGCACGATCATCCAGTGGGAGAAGGACGATCTCGAAGCATTGGGACTGCTGAAGGTCGATTGCCTGGCGCTTGGCATGCTCAGCGCGATCCGGCGCATGTTCGAGTTCATCGAACAGCAGACCGGCGCGCGGCATTCGATCGCCAGCATTCCGCGCAATGATGAAAAGACCTACGCGATGATTCAGCGTGCCGATACCGTCGGCGTGTTCCAGATCGAATCACGGGCGCAGATGAGCATGCTGCCGCGGCTGCAGCCGAAGGATTTCTACGATCTGGTCATCCAGATCGCGATCGTCCGGCCGGGGCCGATCCAGGGCGGCATGGTGCATCCCTACCTGAAGCGGCGGAACAAGCTGGAACCGGCCATTTATCCGAGCAAAGCGCTCGAAGAGGTTTTGAGTCGGACCCTGGGCGTGCCGTTGTTCCAGGAGCAGGTCATCGAGATCGCAGTGGTTGCCGCCGATTTCTCTCAGGGCGAAGCCGATCAGCTGCGTCGTTCGATGGCCGCCTGGGGCAAGGACGGCAGCTTGATGCCGTTGCGTCAACGTCTGCTCGATGGCATGAAGAAAAACAACTACGAAGAAGCCTTCGCCGAACAGATCTTCGAGATGATCAAGGGCTTCGGCAGCTACGGTTTTCCGGAGTCGCATTCGGCCAGCTTTGCGCTGCTGGCCTACGTGTCGTCCTGGATCAAGCGCCATCATCCGGCGGCGTTCTTCGCCGGGCTGATCAACAGTCAGCCGATGGGCTTCTACGGGCCGGCACAGCTGATCCGTGAAGCGAAGCGGGCAGGGGTGGAAGTGCGGCCGGTCGATGTCAGGAACAGCGACTGGGACTGCACGGCACCCAAGGCGTGCGATGGCAAGCCGGCGATCCGGCTCGGTCTGCGTCTGGTCGATGGTCTGAACGAGGAGGTGGCGAAGGCCATCGTTGCCGCGCGGCTGCAATCGCCCTTCATCGATATCGGGGATCTGGTGCGCCGTGCCCCGCTCGATGCTGCCAATCGCCGCATGCTGGCCAAGGCCGATGCACTGCGCAGTTTGGGCGGCCATCGTCATGCCGTGCACTGGCAGGTGCAGGGCATCGAAGACCTGCCTGTAATGCTGGCGGGTCATGCGTCGCTGGAAAGCGATGTCGCTCTGAGAACGCCGCACGAAGCGGAAGAAGTGCTGGCTGACTACCAGAGCACCGGCCTGACTTTGCGACGCCATCCTTTAGCCCTGCTGCGGCCCAGGTTGGCGAAACTCGGTGTGCGGACCTCGGCCGACATGACGACGCTGGTACACCGGCAGGGCGTGCGAATCGCCGGCCTGGTGTTGAATCGTCAGCGGCCGCAGACCGCCAAAGGCGTGATGTTCATGACCCTGGAAGACGAGACCGGCTGCCACAACCTCGTGATCTGGAAAAAAAGTTTCGATGCCCAGCGCGCCGTGGTGCTCGGCAGCCGCTTGTTGATCGTCTTCGGCGAACTGCAGAAGGTCGATGGCGTCACGCACGTCATCGCCAAACGCTTCCGCGATGTCAGCGACTGGATTGCCGACATGCCGGTTGCATCGCGCAACTTCCACTGATGGCGCGTTGAGCGCGTAGCAAAACGGTCGCCCACAAAAAAGCGCCGATGAACGGCGCTCATATGAATTCGTAAAGCGCCGACGAACTACGCTGATATGAATTAGTAAAGCGCCGACGAACGGCGCTTTACAGGCCCAGGCGATGACTTGTATAAATATACATATCAAGGACGCCGCAGCAATGACCGATCTTACTTCAAGACAGACCCAGGTACTCGACTTCATTCGCCAGCACATCGCCGATAACGGTGGTGCGCCGACGCGGGCTGAAATCGCCGCTGCTTTCGGCCTGCGCTCTGCGAACTCAGCTGAACAGTATCTGCGCACCTTGGCCGAAAAAGGCCATCTGGAAGTGACTGGCCAGGCGCGCGGCATTCGCCTCGCGGCTCAGCATCGCGAACGCCGGGTCGAGATGCTGAAAATTCCGGTCGTCGGCCGCGTCGCAGCGGGTCTGCCGATCCTCGCAGTCGAGAACCTCGACGACCATCGCGATCTGGCTGCGAACCTGTTCGAGCCGGCGCCAGATTTCTTGCTGCGCATCAAGGGTCACTCGATGCGCGACGCCGGAATTCTCGACGGCGATCTGCTGGCCGTGAAGCGCGCCCAGAACGCCATGAACGGCCAGATCGTCGTCGCTCGTATCGGCGATGAAGCAACGGTCAAGCGCTTCCGGCGTGATGGTCACATCGTCAGCCTGACGATTGAGCACGCTCAGCAGGCGGCCGGGATGGAGGAGTTCTCGTACCAGCGAGTCTCTGCCCCAGTCTGAGCGTAGCGCTCGATTCCAGGGTGCGGGGGTGGCGCAGGCGCCCGCTCAGCAGAGACGCGCCTGCTCGGCCGCAAGCGGCTCGGCAAGCCGATCCAGCGCCAGGCTCAAGAGCCGGTCGTCGAACAGGCGCAGC
>NZ_CAISIQ010000458.1 GCF_903885465.1 uncultured Nevskia sp. | reverse complement strand
CTTGATCGGCGCTTCGGGCTTGAATCGGGCCTTGTACGGGCCGTACGCGTCCTCGATCACCAGATCAAGAAACGCCGGCTCCTTCGAATCGACGACGGACGACATGATCCGGAAGTCATGGTTGATCAGCCGGTCGATGTCGTGGAGATCCACACGCAACTGTTGATGCTTATTCATACGTGACGGCTCCTGGACATGCCGGCGATCGGAATGCCCGAATAGTTGTGGGGCTTGTACTCATGGGATCAAAAATCGAAAGCAAGAGTTAAAAATGTCAAACGCAATGACATAATTCATCGCTGATTAGCTCCTGTCAAGCAAGTTGCTAGGCTGTTTGAAAATATTTCAGAGAGCTTTGAATGATTCGTTGCCGGCTGGCCGTGCTGATGGGCGAGCGAAAGGTCCGCGTTGCGGACGTCGCGCGCGATGCAGGCGTGAATCGGAGCCTGGTGACTGGGCTCTACTACGAAACCACGCAGCGCATCGATCTCGAGTCGCTCAATGCGCTCTGCCGATACTTCGGCTGCAAGGTCGAGGATTTGTTTGTTTATGTTCCGGACGGGGACTCCAAGACGGACTAAGGCCCAGCAACGTCGACCGCCATCCAGCATTTGTCCCTGCGCCGCGTTACCGGTTTTGGTGACGCCTTGTCCTCGTCTTCAAGATTTTCGGAACGTCAGTTCCGAAAAGCCCCGCCGGCAAGGCGGCCGGGCCGGCGAGGCCAGCCGGGAACGCGAGGGCAAGTCCCTTTCGATCAAAGGTGGTGCGGTTGGTGAGATGCCAGGTCTTCTAGCTTTCAAGTCTTGAGCGATACGGTTCAGGGAGAACGACATGCCGCGCGGTGGAAGACGCGAAGGGGCGGGGAGGCCACACGGATCTGGCCGATTCGGCGAACCGACACGTCGGATGGACATCCCGCTCGGTCTCGTTGGCCGAGTGTCGGAACTGCTGGCCGCGCATCAGCGAGTAGCGGCAGCTGCCGCCATCGAAAAGCGACCTTTTGCCAAACGAGGACGCAGTCCCGACGATCCCTTGGAGGTGCCGGATCCGGGAACGGCTTCAATCATCGGACCGATCGACGCTGTCTCGATGCTCAATCGGCTGGCGGAGCAGGGCATTAGGGCGGCTACGGTCGTGCTAGATCCTTGGTATCGCGACAAGGACGCCCGAGGCCGAGCGGTCTATCTCACCGAAACGGTGCCGTTGCTTGAAGCGGCAAGCCGGGTTGCGGACCACGTGTTCATCTGGGGGTTTCCCGAAGCAGTTGCCCGGCTGATCGATCACACGCCATCGAGCGTGAAGCTCGAAGGCTGGCTGACCTGGTACTTCAAGAACGCGCCGTCGCGGTCTAAGTCATGGCGGCCATCGCAGCAGGCCTGTCTGCACCTGCGTCGTCCGGACGCAAAGATGTACCCCGAGCATTTCTATGCGGAACGCCATCGAGAGGCGGCGAAGCACAATCGTCTTGAATTCAAGATGACGCCGTTCAGCGTCTTCGAGGAGGCGCTGCTCAGCGGATTCATCAAGCGAAGCGAGCAGACCGGCTTCCGGTGGCAGAAGCCGGAATCGGTCATCGCGCCGCTCTTGCGCATGACGACACGGCCGGGCGATCTGGTGATCGACCCGACCGCCGGCAGTGGCACGACGGGTGCCGTCGCGATCAAGCTGGGATGTGCTGCGATCCTGTCGGACGCCAACGCTACCGCGCTCAAGACAGCGCAGAAGCGATTGCACGGGTGACCGGATAAATTGCCGAATACAGCGTGTTCAGCCTCGCCTTACAAACGGAAAGAAGCCAGCCACTGCAAAACAGCAGTACTCCTCCATTCAGATCAGCGATCCGAGGGGCGACCAATCAGGCCAGCTTGCTGGGCCAATCAGCTTGCCGTTCTCGAAGTGCGCAACCACCCGGTACGGGTTTTGTGCCGACGTGTTGTCGTAGGCAAATCCCTCGTTGGCCATCTGCAGCGCCTGGGCAACGAGGGGCCACAAGCGCGGGTAGCGCTCGCGCTGCTTGTCGAGCGGCACGGCATGCCCGCCATGCCGGACGCGGGCCTCGACGCGCCGCATCGACACGGGCAGCGGCACCAGAATGATGTGAACAATCACCAGGAAGCCTGCTCGCCTGGCTCGACCGATCAACTCTAGTTTCGAAGGGTGTGAAAACACCGTCTCTGCGATGAAGGATTGCCCGCCGGTGATCATGGATTCGCGCCGATCCGCCGCGATTTGAGCCGCTTCGTAGGAGTGATCTTGATCCGAGCCCGGCCACTGTTCGCGAGCAATCACGTCGGCGTTCACAAAGGGCAGGCCGGTGACCGGCTTCAGCAGATGCTCGTAAAACGTCGTCTTGCCCGAACCGTTCGGTCCGGCCAACAGATGCAGGAGTGGCACTAATCAGCGCTTCGGTTGAACGAGGCGCACTGCACGAGTCTTACGAACGGTCACCTCGCCTTGACCATCCAGCTCGACCACCTCGCGTCCCTGAGCGGCCAGAATACGATCCAGGCGAAGGTTCTTCCGGGTTTCCTCGATGCCTTCGGCCCAGTGCGCGCGGACAATGGCCTGCTCCTGCACGTTCAACTGGTCGTAACCACCGCGACCTTCCAGCACTGCCTGCACGGCCGGGGCCGTGACGCCGGGGCTGCGCTCAAGCTCCCGCCCGATCCTCGCCCAGTGACCGATTTGCTGGGACAGGCTGCGGCTCATGCTGCCTGCCGTGGCGCGGGCTGCCTCGGTCAGTTCGGCGTCCAGGCGCATGGGGCTGTTGGTGGGCATGTTGATCTCCGGTTGCCGATATTAATGTAGCACGGCGCTACAAAAACATGACTTCCAGAGATAGTTGCGTCCGTCATCGTCTCATCGCCATTCGAGGCGGCCGCATTTCGTTGTAGCGAACGGCTTCATGGTGCTGTTGCCTGCAATAAATCACCGCCGTTCGAATCCGGGCGGGGAATCAAAGGCGGTTTGGGTTTCGGCGCGTCGCGCCATCGCCTCGGCCTTGGTGGGGCGGCCGCGCCGTCGGCGAGGCGCCAGAATGGTTGGCGCCGGCGTTGTTGCGGGCGAGCTAGTGTCGGGCGTCGCACTGATGTCCGACTTCTCGTAGGTCTTCAGCCACGCGACGACTGAGCTGAATAGCCATCTGCGCCCAGACAGGCCGGGAAGCATGATGCTTGGTGGCATCGGGTGCTTACGACGGATGCGCATGTTGATTGCGGCACGGGCCGAGTCTGCTCTGGCTTTGGCTTTGCCTAAGCCGAGAAATTTGCCTAGCTCGTCGGCGTCAAGAAGATCATCGCATCTGGTAGAGACGGCAGAAGGGACTGAGGAGGTAACACTGAAAATCGCAGGGCGCATGGATTAGGGTCGAGGCGATCACGATGTTGATCACCCATGCGGTATCAGCGTCCGAAGGAAACTTGATTCGCGAAGCGGCAGCAGCCACTTCGGCTCACTGCTCAGTCGAATCGGCCATCTGTATTAAGCGGTGTTACTGAATTAAGCGGTGTTACTGATGGCGTCGCAAGGATGGCTGATGACTCGGACTTGCCGGGCCTACTCGTGTCGCTCGATAGCCCCTCAAACCGGCCCGCCGTCGAGGTGAGCCTGAAGTTCGTTAAGTACAAGCTGCTTGCCCGCTTCAGTCTGCAGCAGTTCCATTGGTGTCATTCCGCCCAGCGCGAAGTTTGGCATCTTCAGGTACGCCCTGACTTGATCAGGGTCGCCAAACAAGCGGACCGCAAGCGTTGCCACATCACCTTCTAGTGCCATAACTATCAAGCCTCGTGAAAAACCTGATGCCGCAACGCATTCGCGCTCGACCAAAGGATACCCGGCAGTCCGTGAAGTTTTCGAGGGCGATCGCCATAAACTGTCGCACATAAGAGGTTGACTGCTGAATCCAGAGCTTCCGGCCAACCAATGCAACGGATTTCGGCCACCCAAACATGCCAAGGCGGCCGACGCCCTTGATGACCGATAGGCCATGACCTAAAGTCGGTCCGAATAACGGTCGCCTTGGAAGTACCCATGAAGCTCGCAACCCACATTCGCCCGATCAGCTACCTCAAGGCACATGCAGCGGAGATCGTTCGCGACCTCGGTGCGGGCGGCTCCTCGATGGTGATCACTCAGAATGGCGAAGCCAAGGCCGTGCTGCAGGATATCCACGCTTACGAGCAGACCCAGGAAACAATGGCGCTGCTCAAGATTTTGGCGCTCGGGCAGCAGCAGCTTGCTGATGGCAGGGTGACGCCTCTGAAGGAAGCAATGGCGCAGGTGAAGTCGCGGCGGAGAACTGCGGGGTGAGTCTGACGATAACTCACTGACGACGCCCTGCGTGACCTGGACGACATCCATGCTTTCGTCGCTGCTGCAGACGGGCTCGCGAGGGCCGACCAACTCGTAGATGGCATCGGCGCCGCGCTGGCCAGGCTTTCGACGCTCCCTGAGCGGGGGGAATATCCCAAGGAGTTGGCAAGCCTCGGCATGCGGCAGTTTCGCCAGGTTCATCACAAGCCGTACCGAATGATTTACCAGGTCGGACGTGAAGCGGTCACGGTCTTCCTGATTGCGGATGATTTACGACGCAGGAGTCGATGTGGGGCCGGCGATGCTATCAGTGCCAAAACTTGTGCCAAAAGTCGTCTAATATTGGTTATCGGACGTTGTATGCGTGTTGTGCGCTTGTTGCAGATGTTCAGTATTTTCAGAAGCTTGTGATGATTTTGCCGTTGGCCTGCTGAGCTAAAATCGGTTTCGTAATCAGTAGGTCGGAGGTTCGATTCCTCTTCTCGGCACCATTCAAATCGGTAACAAAAGGCCTGCCTCGTGCAGGCCTTTTTGTTGCGTCGCTAGAACGTACCGACAAGCTCCAACCGTAGCTCGAGGCGACTTCTTTTCTGGAAGTCGTACTTCAATGATCTGCTCGTCCGCCAGTTGATTTATTGTATATACGAATATAAAGTCGCTGCTGATGAAAATCAGTTTCGACCCGGACAAGAACGCTCGCAATGTCGAAGCTCGCGGCATTTCATTCGATTGTGCACTGGCCTTTGAGTGGGCTAGCGCGTTCCTCGTCGAGGATGTCCGCCGAGACTACGGCGAGCAGCGTTTTCAGGCGATCGGCTATATCGATGAACGGCTGCACGTCCTCATTTTCACGCCGCGCGGCAAGACGTTGCACGTCATCAGCCTGCGCAAGGCGAACTCACGCGAGGTAAAGCGATATGAAGCAGAAATTGAACGCTGAACGCGTAGACCGCGATAACCCGGAATGGACGCCGAAGACTTTCGAGCGGGCCGTCCCGGCGTCGAAAATCCTGCCAACGCTGTTTGGGAATGAGGAAGGCCAGGCGATGCTCAAGCGTCGAGGGCGTCCGAAATCGAGCGAGGCGCGCACGCTCATCTCGTTGCGCTTGCCGCCCGATACGCTCGCCCGCTGGAAGGCGACGGGGCCGGGCTGGCAGACACGCATGGCCGAGACTTTGGCAAAGGCGGTTTAGCGATTCTCGACTGGTACGGTCGAAGAAAGAAGACCCGTACGCTGGCCTGTCGTCAATTGCTGGCACTACCCCATACCTGCCACCCATTCCAGTCGGGGTCTGCCACCTGTTCTGGTCCGGGGCTGCCAGCCATTCTGTTCTGAAACCTGCCACCCCTACTGATTCGCCTGCCGGCTATTCCAAACGAAAACAGCCGGCATTGCCGGCTGTCGTGGATTCTGGCGATGACCTGCCAGGCTATTCGAGCTTTGCTGCGTACTTCGGCCGCAGCGAGTCACCATCCAATTCCAGCTTTATGCTGTTCGAGATCAGCCGGTCGAGCAAAGCATCGGCGGTGGTCCGATTGCTGACGCTGAGATAGTCGTACCACCGGTCGAGCGGAAGCTGGCTCGTCACCAGCGTCGACCGGCCTGGCGTCCTGCTATCAAGCAGTTCCAGCATGATTTCGCACTCGGTCGGCGTCAGCCGCTCCGAAACGCCAAGATCGTCGAGGATCAGCAAGCTGTACCGGGTCAGCAGCACAAGCCGCTTCCGGAAACTGCCGTCGTGCCTTGCCTGCACCAGATCCTGCAGGAGCAGATTCAGCCGATGGTACTGCGCGGAATAGCCATGCACGCAGGCCCGGTGCGCAAGCGCACACGACAGCCAGCTCTTGCCGGTGCCGCACTTGCCCGAGATCACCAGATTGATGCCGCGCTGCACCCACTGGCAGCTGCCGAGGTTCGTGATCAGCTCCCAATCCAGCTTCCGCTTCGCGGAGCGGTCCAGAGCTTCGAGGTGCGCATTTATCTTCAGCTTCGCGCCGCGTAGCAGAAGTTGCAGCCGCCGGTTCTCGCGATCGGTGATCTCGTCGTCGACAATCATTCCGAAGCGATCCTCGAAGGCGAGGCCCTGTGCAGTCGCGCTCGACAGTTGCGAGGCAAAGCTCTTCGCCATGCCGTGCAGTTTCATCTCGGACAGCTTGGTACGGGTTTGTTCAATGGACATGGTGATCTCCTACTTCGTCTTGAGCAGCTGGTTGAAATACTCATCGCCGCGTAGATTGCTGTGATCCTGCACGGCCGGATTCACGGCGGTCTGCTGATCAGAATCCGGCGGCGGCATAGCCTCCCGCCGGTTGCGCAGCAGGTTGCGGACAACGCTCGACTCGAAGAGCGCCGACCGGACCGCGGTGGCGCAGGCTTGATCCAAGCGATCGGCACCGTAAAGCGTCGCCAGCCGGCGCAGAGCAGGCACCAGCCGCCGCTGATGGTCGCGATGGGTGTCGAGACTGAATGCCCCTTCAACCAAAGCCCGGATACCGGGGCCGGCCTTGGACGCCCACTCCAGATCGGCGCCCTTGGACCAGTTCAGATAAGCGAGGTGCGCGGGGTCGCGATGCTCGTCCTTGGTCGAGCGACCCGGAGTCCGGTCCCGCGGATGCAGGCCAATCCGCCGCCCCTTGCGGAATATCTCGATTGTGTCGGCCTTGATCCTCGCTTCCACCTCGGTCCGGACCAGCTGATACGGCACGCTGTAGTCGCGGCCGTCGATATGGACATGGTTATCGAGGTTCACCCGCAGCTTCACGTACTCGGCGTACTCATAAGGAGTCGTCGGCAGCGGCTGCAGTGCGGGACGCTCGATCTGCTCGAAGATCTCCCGACGGCTTTTGCCAAGCCGCCGCATCTTCGCGTCGTTCAGCTCGGTGAGCAGATGCGCGATCGCCGAGTTCAGTTCGCCGAGGCTGGTGAAGATCCGCTTCCGGAGCCGAAACAGAATCCAGCGCTGCACCAGCTGGACGGCCTGCTCGACCTTGCCCTTGTCCTTCGGCGTCCGCGGCCGAGCCGGCACGACCTGAGTCCCGTAATGCCGGGCGTGGTCGCGGTAGGTGGGATGGATCTCCGGATTGTGCCGGTCGGCAAGGATCACAGCGGCCTTGAGATTGTCGGGCACGATGATCCGCGTCACGCCGCCGTAAAAGGCCCACATCCGGTTATGCGCCGCCAGCCAGTCCGGGATCTGCTGGCTGGGGATCGCCTCGGCGTACACCAGATGCGAGGCACCCAGGGCCGCCACGAAGATCTGGACCGGACGACGGACCACCTCGGCGCCGCCCATTTCATGGATGGTCATGGTCTTGCCGGCGAAGTCGACGAAGACGCATTCGCCGGCCTGATAGCTCTTGCGGAGATAGCGCTTGAGTCCCTTCGCGTATTCCTGATGCTGGGCGCAGAACTGCGCGTAGCTCATCCCGTCCGGGTACTGCTCGCGGTATTCCCGGTGCAGTTGCAGCAAGGTGCCGCCCTTGCTCTTGGCTTCGATATGCACCTTCGCCCAATCAGGCTGCGGGTGCCGGCGACGATGGCCGTCGACCGACGGCGGAAACAGCTTTGCCTCCAGAGCGAAGTCGTCGAGATCATCCGGGATCGGCCAACTGAGGCCGACCGACCGCGCGCGGATGTCGTAGTCCTCCACCGCCGGACGCGAAATCCCGCAGGTCAGCGCCGTCTGGCGGAAGGACTGTTTTAGCTCGTGAAGACAGCGGAGCACATCTCGGATTTTTCGCATCGGCAATCTCCGATTCGGCATATGTCATGCCGGCTAGACAATGTGAGACAAAAAAATCATCGGCGCAGCGCACGCGCCAACAAATTCCGCATCAGCGATTCCGTCGCCGCGGATGGTTTCGGAGCACAGACGACGGCGGGCCGGACGACCACTACGCCACCCATGCCAGCGGTGATGACACCCACTTCCTCCGGCCAAGCCTTCACGGCTCGCGCGGACGAATCGGCGGGCAGTGCCACCCACAGCGCTTCAACAACGCCAGACAGCGCTTTGAGCCGCCGGTCCAGAGGCCGGCCGGCGAGTCCGCTGGTGATTTCGACGCCGTGCAGTTGGACGGGATCGTCCAGGCCGGGCTGGACGATCGCTATCGCGTCCAAGGCATACGATTCGGTACGCGACGCGCGGATTGGCGGTGTGTTTAGGAAAAGCTCGTACAGGGATGCAGCGGGGCAACCGCACCACGCGGCTCCGGCCTGCCGCAGTGCAGCCACAACGTCAGCTTCAAGACGGCTGTGGACCTGCTCCTTGTCCTTCGGATCAAATCGAGGCGCGACTACGTTGCGGCCGCGGGCGGTCTGGCCACCCAATACCGGCCGGTAGGCTTCCCAGAGCTTGCGTAATTCCCTGCGCGGGACTTCGCCGGCCACCACCTGCAGTTCCAAGGGCTCGACGACTTCCGTCGGCGCTACTCGGGAGATCTTTTCGAGGAGTTCGAGGCATTCTGGCGAGACACCTTCAGGCACCTGCCCCAAGTCGGGAATGCGGTGGCCACGCTTCGCCAGCCGGTCACGAAGGTCGCGGTAGATACGGCCGGCGGAGACTGCGCGCCAGATTGAAGCTTGGGTCTTCTTGTTCTGGTCGGCGAATTCGCGAATCCAGGCGGAATACGAGCGCGTATCCCCGAGAGTGGCGCCCGATCCCTTCGGGTCAAGAAGGTGTGCGGCCTTCACGTCCCAGCGCCAGGGCGTCAGTTCGGAGGAGATATGCGGCAACTTGATCACGTGCCATTAATAACGCCGGCTAGAGTTATTTGCAACAAACCAATTCCAACAAGGTGAGTGGCAGTGGCAGTCACTGAGGTGCCAGTTGCAGTCATTCATCACCGCCCGCTTTCGGCATTAGGTCAACAGGACAAACAGAAATCGCGGATCAGCGATTTGTCGCAGCGACCGGCTCCCGAGTCACCAGGTCGATCACCTGCCCACCGTGCGCACGCATGGCCGACTCGACTTCCCGAAACAATCCGTGGTAGCGATAAAACGGCACCCGCGGGAATGCGTGGTGGATCGAGTGCAGCGTCTGGCCAAGCCAGATCCATTCGAACGGCTTCAGCCAACGCGGCACAATCAGGCTCGCGGTATCCACGTAGCGACCGATCTTGTCGTACGGTCGGTGAGGCTGGTAGGCGAACCAGTACACCGTGAAGAACGCGCCCGCAGCATAGCCCCCGACGATCACCATCAGGCCAGCGGCCAGCGGCACTTGAGTCAAGAAGGTAATCCGCCAACCCAGGCTGAACGCGATCTCCGCGGCGTAGCGGCACTTCTCGCCGATGGTCGCGCGCGATTGCCAGTGGTCACGAAAGATATAGGTGACATGGATCCAGAGTAGCCGCCAGGGCGCGATGAAGAATCCCCAAGGCCCGTCGCTCATCGACTGGATGTGGCAATCGGGATCGCGGGCTGGGTCGTTCGTGTAGCGGTGATGGTTCATGTGCTCCAACCGATGTGAGCTGTGGGGCAGCATGATCATCGGCGCGCAAAGAAAGCCGCAGAGTTCGTTCACCCAGCGAAACCGTTCGTTGCGTCCGTTGATGTTGCCGTGCGCCGCCTCGTGCAGCGGCGTGTAGGACCCGTAGGTCAGCGCAGCCAGAAGCAGGCTCGCTCCCCATGCCGGAAGCACCCCGTGCGCGAACAGCCACAAATTGCCGATATAGGCGCCGACCACGCCGATCACCAGCGCGACCGTGCCCCAGGCGAAATGCCCCATGCGTAGCTGTGCAGCTGCGATCGCTTGCCGGTTGAGTTGCTCGAGTGTGAGGTTGGATGTCATGGTTTTCCTGAGGTCGAGTTGAAATGGTTAGGGCCGTTTTGCGTCGCGTCGCGATTCGCTGTCGGGCGAATCGGCGTCGCGACCAGAAGATGTCGGGTCGAGCTGCGCCAGAACGCGCAGTCCTTTGAACAGAGCCTCCCACTGGTCTCCCCCAAGGCGCGCATCGAGATCGGCTTGGGCATTGAGCCAACGAGGGACTGCCTTCTTCAGCGAGGCGAACCCGAGATCGGTCAGACGGACCAGCCGCTTGCGGCCGTCCTCGCCACTGACGACTTCGACATGCCCGCTCCGCTCCAGTAGCTGGACGTTCCGGGCCAACGTGGTGCGATCGGTCTCCAGATTCTTCGCGAGACGGGACATCGTCACTTCGCCGAAGTAGTACAGCCGAATCAGCAGCGAGAGCTGCGCGATCCCGATGTCGCAGTCGCCAAGGTGCTCGGTGTAGAGCTTGGTGATCGCACGGTTCGCTGATCGCAGCTGCTCCGCGAAACAGACGTGCCGGCGAGCTTTCACTTCTTCGAGGTACGGAAGGTGGTAGCGCTTGAGGTTCATATAGGTGTATATACACAGATCGGCGTGAGTGGTGTCAAGCGTCGCCCAAAAACTAATGAGGAGAAACCCAATGCCCGGCGCCCCGTCTATCACCCCGTCAGCCGCCGGCAGCAAAAGCATTCCGCGTCCGCACCAGCGCCCCGGCATCACGACCCGAAAAACGCTGTGTGCGAGCTGCGACATCGCCTGCAGCGTGGTCACCGAAGTGCAGAAAGGCCGGGTGACGCGGGTGCGCTCCTCGGACAATCCGCTGTTCAAGGACAACATCTGCATCAAGGGCATCACCGCCCCGAAGAACTTCGCCAATCCGGACCGCGTGCTGTATCCGCAGCGGCGCGTTGGCGAGCGCGGCTCCGGCAAGTTCGAGCGCGTGAGCTGGGAGGAGGCGCTGGCCGACATCGGCACGCGGCTGAAGAAGATCATCGACGAGCACGGCCCGGAGGCCTGGGCGGTGTCGACCAGCCAGTGGAATACCGGCACCGATCACGGGCTCGGCCGGCGGATCATGAATCACGTCGGCTCGCCGAACTGGATCAGCGGCGTGGCGCTGTGCGCCGGCAACACCGCGGCGGTGAATCGCCTGACCTACGGCTGGTATCCCTGGCCGGACTACGACAACACGAACTGCGTCGTGCTGTTCGGCCACAACCCCGGCAAGAACTCTTGGGTGCCGGTCTATAACCAGATCCAGCGTGTGAAGGCCCGCGGCGGAAAACTCATCGTGCTCGATCCGCGAAAAAGCGAATGCGCGGAGATGGCTGACCTCTGGCTACCGCTCAAGGTTGGTAGCGACGCGGCAATGATGCTCGGCTGGCTGAAGGTGATCTTCGATGAGGGTCTCTACGACCGCACCTTCGTCGACCGCTGGACCATCGGCTTCGAGGACCTGCGCAAGCGGGTCGATGAGTTCCCTCTGTCTCGCGTTGCCGAGATCACCGGCTGCTCGCCGGAACTGATCGCCAGGGCCGCGCGCATGTACGCGACCATGGGCCCGTCGGTGATCCCGTGGACGCCTATCACCGACCAGCAGCGCAACAGCACCTCGGGCATCCGTCTGCAGAGCATCCTGCGCGCGGTCTGCGGCTACCTCGACGTGCCGGGTGGCGAAGCGCTGATGGGCTTCCACCCGAAGATCGTCTCGGAATCCGAGATCGAGATGCATCACCTGCTGCCCGAGTCCCAGAAGGCCAAGCAGCTGGGCTCGGATGCGCATCCGGTCTTCACCTATCGCGGGCAGGCCGCGCTGCGCGAGCCCTGCAAGCGCGTTTGGGGCCATGAGTACGCGAATCAGGTGACCGGCTGTTTCATGGCCAATCCGTCGGCCGTGTTCCGGGCGATGGCCGGCGAAGGCCCGTATCCGGTCAAGGCGCTGTTCTCGATCGGCAACAACACGCTGATGGGCTTCGCCAACATGCCGCTGATCCTGAAGGCCCTGCTCAACCAGGACCTGATCGTCGTGCAGGAACACGTCATGACGCCGACCGCCCAGCTTGCCGACTACGTGCTGCCCGGCGATTCCTGGTTGGAGCGGCCGTGGATGTTCGATGGCTATGGCTGGCTGTCGATCTACAAGCCTTCGCAGAAATCGATGGAGCCGCCGGGCGAATGCACCAGCACCTTCGAGTTCTGGAAGCGTATCGCCGGTGCGCTCGGCCGGTCCGAGCTGGTGCCCTGGCCCACCCTCGAAGCGCTGTACGACTGGCGACTGAAGGCGCTCGGTGTGGACTTCGAAACCTTCGCCGAGACCTACGAGGTGCATGCTGACAAGCTCGAATTCCGCAAGTACGAGCAGACCGGCTTCGCGACGCCGAGCGGCAAGGTCGAGCTGCGTTCGTCGATCCTCGACGACCTTGGCTTCGACCCGCTGCCGTACTGGCGTGACGCACCGCCGCCGGATGCCGACTACCCGCTGACCATGTTCACCGGCGTGCGCGAGGCTGAATACTTCCAGACCGGTGGCCGCCATGTGCCCGAGCTGCGGGCCCGCAAGCCGGAACCGGTGCTGTTCGTCAGCCCGGCCACGGCGAAAGCGCAGGGCCTGAGCGAAGGCGAATGGGTCAGCGTTGAAACGCGCACCGGTGCTGTCGATATCCAGGTCGGCGTGCGCGCCAACATGCCGGATGGTCTGGTGCGCATTCCTCACGGCTGGTGGAAGCCGGAGACCGAACGCGGGCTCGGCAAGCTGTCCGGCGCGATGCAGTACGCAGATGCCCAGCTATGTCCCGACGATGGCGACTATCTCGACATCGAGCAGGGCGTACCACACTTGAAGGGGCTGCCCTGCCGCATCGTCAAGCGCGGCGGAGCAACGACATGAAGCAGCCCTATTTTGTACGAGTGGCGCTGGCCAAGGTTGGCTTCGCCCTGGCCAAGAAGGCGTCGCGCAACCAGACCTGGTTCGATCGCCTCGCGCGTCGCGTGCTCGAAAGGGTGCTGCACTTCAACTTCGACCTCGACGAGATGGTGCTTACCGACCAGGGCTATGACCCTGACGAACTGGAGCGTTACCAGAAGGGCCTCTGAGCCACCCAAATTCGACCACGAGGGCAGACCATGTCGTACATCGAAACCACCGTCGACGGACACATCCTCGACATCCGCATCAACCGGCCTGACAAGCTCAATGCGCTGTCGCCCGAGATGTATACGGATCTCGCGCTGGCGCTGGGCCGGCTCGATTGCGAAGCGGACCTGAGGGTCGGACTGATCCATGCCGAGGGCAAGCACTTCAGCTCCGGAATCGAGCTCGACCGTTGGGCGCCGATTTTCGCGAGGGGCGGCGGCTTCCCGCGACCAGAGGCTGGGATCGATCTCTTTGCTTTGAGTGGCCCACGCTGCCGTAAGCCGCTGGTCATGGCCGTGCAGGGCTACTGCTTCACCTGGGCGGTCGAAGAGATGCTGACGACCGATGTGCGCGTTGCCTCCGAAGACGCGCGCTTCGCGATGCTGGAAGTGAAGCGCGGTATCTATCCCTGCGGCGGTGCGACCCTGCGATTGCCGGCACAGATGGGCTGGGCGAATGCGCAGCGCTACCTGCTGACGGGCGAGCAATGGTCTGCCGCCGAAGCGCATCGCACTGGCCTGATCCAGCAAGTCGTGGCCGTCGGGGAGCAGTACCGGGCGGCCCGGGTGATCTCCGAAAGCATTGCGGCGGCCGCACCACTCGGGGTCGTGGCGATCCTGAAGTCCTCACGACTCGCGATGACTCAGGGCGAGATCGAAGCTGCCACAAAGGTGTTCGACGATATGCCGACCGTGATGGCGAGCGAAGACGCGAGCGAAGGTGTGCGGTCCTTCCTCGAACGGCGTAGTGCAGTGTTTAAGGGGAGCTAGACCGTCCGATCAAGAGCACGATAACTACGTTGTCATGGCTCGGTGACCGGCCGCTCACCGGCGACTGAATTCGGCATCAGAACTTCCGCATAGGGGCTGCAACCGGTCCCATGCCCGAAAGTACAGGTGGCAGCTTTCGAGCCAGAACTAGCTGCAGCTTTGACCAGAATCAGCAGTCAATCAGCAGGTCGGAGGTTCGATTCCTCTTATCGCACCAGTTAATCAGTAACTTGAAGGCCTGCCTCGTGCAGGCCTTTTCGTTGCGTGGCACGAACGTCCCTGCAAGCACCAGACGAAACCCGATGGCCCGTGGAAAGATCCTCATGCGCTCCCAGGCGCCCGGAGAGATGCGCTTACTGTTTCACCGTCCCGTTCGGCGATCAACCACTCACACGCGCCCAACAAGGAAAGTGGTTGCAGACCTTCCAGCCGGCGATGATCACGGACGCTTGCCTTGCGTCGCGATTGGTCTTTAGGTGCCGAGGAATGGAGGCGCCGTGTCGCAAGAGGAACCCTCCCGTTCACGAAGCCGATGGCGGGCGCTCTGAGTTGCGTCGCCGAATCCGAGCTGTGGCCCCCAGGCGCGAGGCCTGAATCTCGTGGTCAGGCCAGAGCCGTCTGCTTCGCGACTGCTCTAGTTCAAGGCCACTATGACGCGACCGGCACCAATCAACTGCTTGCGCCAACGCTGATCCAGCGCACTCACGATGACTTCACGCTGCTTGGGTGAAGCGTGAACGAACATGCCGTCGCCTTGATACAGACCCACGTGCAGTCGGCGGCGTCCTGTCTTGAAAAAGACCAAGTCTCCCGGACGAATTTCCGAAAGCCCGATCGGTTCAACGGCACTCATCATCGCAGCGGCGCTTCGGGGGAGTGGCACGCCTGCTTGAGCGTAGGCTTGCTTCACCAGGCCGGAGCAATCTGTTGCCGAAGTGGACGAAGCTCCAAAGTGATATCGCACGCCGATAAGCTGCTCGGCTCCCTGAAGGGCGAGCGCTTCCACCGATTTTCGCATCTGAAGTTGACTCGCCATCCGCAACTGGAGTCCAGGTTCGGCGGAAACAGCAGCAGGCGCTGCGGCGACGCCTGCAGGCGTGTGCAAGCCCCAAGTCATACCCGAAGCAAAAGAGAAGGTGGCGTTGGCCAGCAACAAACCGGCAATCACAAGGCGGATCGAGAGCATAGGGTCGGGGGTAAGGCGGGGACCATCATCGACAATCTCAGTTGTCTGAACAATGCCCAAAAATCCGGACACGTCATGTCGATAGTCGATGACCGGAAGCAATTGCCTTGCCAGAAGGCGAGGTCGCAGTGCCCTCGGGTCCGAGACCGCGATCGGCGCTTCGAGCAGTCAAGTCATCCCGAGATGTTCCTACCATTCGACGGATCCGTTTTTGGGCCAGGCGGGCAGGGTTACAGCCTGTATCGAATGTCGAATCGACCTGTTGCCGTAAAGCGCCTGCGCGCTCGCGACAAGGTTCCCGCCTTGTTCAGGTACGCCGAAAATTCTTGCCCGCTATGTGCCATACCGAACGTCGGCGATCCCGAATGCTGATTCAAAATCGGCCCAATACAAGCTGCGATGCGGGCCACTGCCACTTTGTTCGGTGAGGTGCAGAGGCAGTTCATTTCGATGGATCGAAGATGAGGCTACCGGGCGATGATTTTGAATAGCGATGACGAACTCGACATTCTCGATTCGGTGCTTGCCAGACTCGAAGGACCGCCCACCGTCGGGATTGGTTCAAATGGCAGGGCGGTTTATGCCGATCGGTCGCCGTATCGGCCGACGCGAACGCCGGCCGAGATCCTTCGGCTGATCGAGAAGTACATTGCGAAAGTGGTCCGCATGGATGACGGCAACTGGGCGGCGGTGGGCCCGAGTGGCCGCGCCTGCGTCGGCGAGACGCTGTCGATCGCCGTCTGCAAAGCCATCATCGAGTTCCGCTGAGCGTTCATCGGTGACGGACTCGATCGCGATCATGCAGGACCGTCTGCCCGACATGACGGCCACCGATGATGCCGATGCAGCGCTGCTCGCGGACGGCCGTCGCTTCCGCCTGCTGCTTGAGCAGCTGGACACCTTGTTCTGGAGCGTCGATCAGGCGCTGGCGGGTCAGCTCTATCAGGGTACGGACGAGCGCCGGCACTGGGATTTCGCCGGCAACACGGAGCATCCGGGATCGTCCACACCGGGCGCGCGCTGGCCGGGTCAGTTGCATGGCGATGACCGGGCAATCCTTGCACGGGCGTTTGCTTCACTGGGTGATCGCAATGGCGATGGTCAGCGTCTCGAGGTGTTTTCGGTCGAATACCGGCTGCTGCTCGATAGTGGCGAAATCCGCTGGATCCGCGATCGCGGCATTGCCGTCAGCAACGCCGATGGCCTGATCGATCATGTCATCGGCATCGCCGAAGACATTACCGGGCAACGCGGCACCAACAAGCGGTTGCAGGAAAGCGAGCGCGACTTCAAGACGCTGGCCGAGAATGCGCCGGATGTCATCGCCCGCATCGATCGCGATCTGCGTTACCTCTACCTGAACCGCGCCGCCGAGATGGCCTTCGGCGTACAACGCAGCGATTACCTCGGACGCCGGGCCAGCGAAGTGGGCTTCCCGAGCGATTACGTCGAAGCGACGACGCCGATGTTCGGCGCGGTGCTGACATCGGCGCGCGAGCATTCGATCGCCTTCGACACCATGCGGGCCAATGAGCGCCGCTATTTCATCGCCCGCGCAGTGCCCGAGCTGGATCGCGGTGGTGCGCTCGAATCGCTTCTGCTGATCGTCTACGACGTCAGCGAGCAGGTGCGGCTGCAGAATCAGCGCGATCAGCTGCTGGCCAGCGAGCACGCCGCGCGCGAGCAGGCCGAACGGGCGACCCGCAGCCGCGACGAGTTCCTGGCCATCGTTTCGCACGAGCTGCGGTCGCCGCTGAACGGCATCCAGAACTGGACCGAGGTGCTGCTAACCACGCTCGGCGATTCCAATCCGCTGGCGCAGCGGGCGCTTGCCGGCATCAGGATTGGCATCGAGCAGCAGGTGCGGATGATCGACGATCTCCTCGACGCCACCCGGATCATCACCGGCGAGCTGTCCCTGAGCCTGGGCCCGGTGCTGCTGAGGCCGGTGCTGATCGCCGCGCTGGCCAGCGTCCGGGGCAAGGCCGAGGACAAGGCCATCGAGCTGATTGCGGATATCCGGCTGGAGACGGAAACCATCGAGGGGGACAGCGATCGCATCCAGCAGGTGATCTGGAATCTGCTGTCGAACGCGATCAAGTTCACGCCGCGCGGTGGCCATGTCTGGCTAAAGGCCGTGCGTTCGCGCGGCCAGGTGAAAATCTGCGTTCGCGATGACGGCCGCGGCATCGATGCCGACTTCATGCCGCAGCTGTTCGAGCGTTTCCAGCGTGACGAGACCGGAAACAGCCTCGGCCAGGATGGCTTTGGCCTGGGGCTGATGCTGGTGCGTCACTTGTGCGAATTGCATCGCGGCAATGTCAGCGCGCGCAGCGAAGGCCGTGGGCAGGGCGTCACCTTCACGGTGCGGCTGCCGCTGAGCGAGCCGATCTCGGAGACGATGCTCGAGCCAATTGTCGAACCTGGGCAGACCAGCCTGCCGGTCGCCAGCCGCGCCTGATTCGCTAGTCAGAGCTGCTGGTGGTTGGCGTCGTCCTGAAGCCTGCGATCCATCTGACTGTGCTTGTCGCGGTACATCGAGGCATCGGCGCTGCTGAGCAGCGAATCCCACTGATCACCATCGGTCGGATACAGCGCATAGCCGATCGAGGCGCTGATCTGCAGCTCCTGGCCGTCGATCGAGTAACGGCCATTGACGTGGCTGCGAATGTCTTCGGCAACGCGGGCGACGACTGCCGCTTCGCTGATGTCGGACAGGATCACCACGAATTCGTCGCCGCCGTAGCGGCAGGCGAGATCATCGGCCCGCACGGCGGACGCGATGCGGGTGGCAAGCACGGCCAGCAGCTTGTCGCCTGCGGAATGTCCGTGACTGTCGTTGACCACTTTGAAGCCATCGATATCGATGAACATCAGCGCCAGCAGGCGTTGATGGGCGAAGGATTCGGCGATGCCGTCCTGCAGGCGCTGCATCAGCATCTGCCGGTTCGGCAGGCCGGTCAGGCCATCGTGATGGGCCATGTGCTGGGCGTAAATGCGCTGTTGGGTGATCTCGTCCAGCGCCGCTTCCAGCTGTTCGTTGGCTGCCCGCAGGGTCCGGTTTTCTTCGAGCGCTGCCTTCAAATGCTCTTCAAGGCTGCAAGCACAGGCTTGGGTATCGTCGAGTTTCGTTGCGCTCACGGTTTTCGTCCTTGAAAGGCCCGTATCAGCCGACCCATCGAGTACGCGCTGATCAGTGCCCATGTCCACCGAATCAGCAGCGCCACTGCAGGGGTTTCAGGCAGGTATCGACTCCGTTCGGCGTTTCCGTGACGTCCGATGTCGATTCATGAAGCCAAGGCTAATGGCTGCCGCAACGACGCTCTGTACGAAAGCGAACACTCAGCCGCGTTTTTGGCGGTGTTCGATGACGAACATTTGACGGCAGGTAAACGAGCCGATCGTCGGCCCGTGGTTATGTTCGCTATCGCACAGACATATGTTCGGTAGCGTACGGACTTCGGAGAGGCATTTGGCTAGCCTTCTTCCGAGGGAGACACCATTTCCCGTTGCCTTCCGGTCGTGATCCTTGACGCAGCAGATGACGCAGCACAATTTTCATCCCGAACAGAACCATCTTCTGCGCGCCCTGCCGGCCGAGGTGCAGACGCGGCTGTTTCCGCATCTGAAGCTGTTCCCGCTGCCGCTTGGAAAGGTGCTGTACGAATCCGGGGACACGATGAATCACGTGTATTTCCCGATCGATTCGATCGTCTCGCTGCTCTACGTGATGCTGAACGGTGCCTCGGCCGAGATTTCGGTCGTCGGCAAAGAGGGCTTGGTTGGCGTGTCCCTGTTCATGGGTGGTGAAAGCACGCCGAGCCGAGCCATCGTGCAGAGCGCGGGGCATGCCTGGCAGTTGTCAGGTGCGCGCCTCAAGGAAGAGTTCAATCGCCATGGCGATCTGTTGTTCCTGATGCTGCGTTACACCCAGTCACTGATCACCCAGATGGCACAGACGGCGGTCTGCAACCGCCATCACGCGATCGATCAGCAGCTGTGTCGCTGGCTGTTGCTGTCGCTGGATCGGTTGTCGGGCAATCAGCTGACGATGACCCAGGAGCTGATCGCCAACATGCTCGGCGTGCGCCGCGAAGGCGTCACCGAAGCGGCCAGCAAGCTGCAGAAGCTCGGCGTCATCGAGTACAGCCGCGGCAAGATCACCGTGCTTGATCGGCCCACGCTCGAAAGCCTGAGCTGCGAATGCTATGCCGTAGTTCGGAGGGAAACCGATCGGCTGCTGTCGTATCCGGTTGGTCCAGTCCTGTCACCCACGTTCACTGCCTAGCTGCCCACTGATCCCCCTTGGCGGTCGAATCGACCGTCTGTTTTCAGTCTGCCGCAACGCCAGGGTGGGCCAGCGCACCGACACGCGGTGCCGTTAACGCATACTCCGACCACTGCACAGGCTCAGCCTCTGTGCGATGCCGATCACGGCTCTCCCCTGCTGCGGAGAGTCGTGCCATGGAAGTGTCGCCGAAGGTCGTCGTCAACTGTCTGATCGCCCGGTTGCCAGTCCGGGAACGCCGGGCGCTGCTTGATTCTGGCGAGACCGTCAGCCTCGAATTCGGCCAGATTCTCTGCCAGCCGGATACTCCGTTCCGGCACGTGCATTTCCCGCTGACCGGCTTCGTATCGCTGGTCGCGCAAGTGCTCGATCACCCGCCGCTGGAGATGGGCCTGATCGGCAATGAGGGAGTGCTGGGCGCCACCCTGGTGCTGGGCGTTTCCGCGGTGCCCTTGCGCGGCATCGTGCAGGGTGCCGGCACCGCGCTGCGCATCGAGGTCCGGCAGTTCCGATCCTTGCTGGAAAGCAGTCCGGCCCTGCGGCGCAGCTTGAACCGCTATCTCTACGTGCTGATGGCGCAGCTATCGCAGACCGCGGTCTGCACCCGTTTTCACGAACTGGGGCCGCGACTGGCGCGCTGGCTGCTGATGAGCCACGACCGTTCCCACTCCGACCATTTCCATCTCACCCACCAGTTCCTCGCCGACATGCTCGGCGTGCGCCGCAGCGGCGTCACCACGGCGGCCGGCGTGATGCAGGCTCAGGGCTTGATCAGCTACACCCGCGGCGAAATCCGCGTGCTCGATCGGGCAGGGCTGGAGGCCACCTCGTGCGAATGCTATGCGGAAGTCATCGCCGACTACGCCAAGCAGATGGGCGAATGGCCGTTGACGCCACAGCCTCCTCGGCGCGGCCTCTGAGTTTTCTCGGAGGCACGGCTGCCCTTGGCAGCTAGCAAGACGCGGCTTGATGCAGCCGGACCGATGCCTTTCATCGGCCGGCCAGTTCCGCATTGCGGAAGGCGGGCAGCTTCGTAAGCTGATCGTAAGGGCTGGCTTTTTATCGTCCGCGTATTACTTCGCGGACGATGACGATGCACAGCTTTCTGATGGCCCGAACGCGCTCTGGCGCAACCCCTTCAACGCGCCGATCCGCGTTCCGATTTTCCTGGCTCCGGCCGGTGTTGCTGGCGGCCGGATTGGCGCTGCCATGGCTCGCTTCGGGTGCGAATCCACTACCTGCGCCGCTGGCCGCCTATACCGGCCAGGTCGTCTACCTCGACTTCTGGGCGTCCTGGTGCGGGCCCTGCGCGCAGTCGTTCCCGTGGCTCAACGAGATGCAGGCGAAGTACGGCGATCGTTTGAAGATCGTCGCCGTCAACGTCGATAGCGATCCAGCTGCGGCGCGCCAGTTCCTGGATCGGCACGCGGCCAAGTTCGAGATCCGCTACGACCCGCAGGGCCAGCTGGCCGAGCTTTACAGGATCAAGGGCATGCCCGATTCCCTGATTCTCGACCGCACCGGTGCCGTGCTTCATCAGCACGAAGGTTTCCGCAGCGAACGCGTTGCGGACTACGAAACGGCGATCCAGCAGGCGCTGGGCGAGCCCTCTGCCAATACCAGGAGTTCCCATTGAAAACCGTTCACGGTCTGTCCCTGCTGGTGTTGACGCTGGCGCTTTCCGCCTGCGCGCAGATCGGCGCCAAGCCCTGGCAGCGCGGCACGCTTGCGCGCGCCGACATGCAGCTTGATGCCGACCCCATACAGACCAAGCTCGATGAACACATCTACTTCAGCAAGGAAGCTTCGAGCGGCGGACGCGGCTTCGGCGGAGGAGGTTGCGGATGCAACTGAATCCTGTGAGTCGCGCTGAAGAAATACAGGCGGCCGATGCCTCGCGGCGTCGCAAGCAGCTGGTCGCGGCCACCTTGAGTCTGCTCGGCATGGCATCGGGCAATCCGGCCCATGCCGAACCTCTGAAGTGGACCATCGATAGCGGGCTGCTCTACTACAAGGAAGGCGGCGGCCGCGTGCAGGCGATCGAACCGGTGGTCAACGGTACCGTCGATCTCGGTGGTGAGCGCTTGCTGTCCGCCGGCGTGGTGCTCGATACCCTGAGCGGCGCCACACCGAACGGTGCAGCGCCCTGGTCGCAGCCACAAACCTT
>NZ_CAISIQ010000457.1 GCF_903885465.1 uncultured Nevskia sp. | reverse complement strand
TGGCGAGCACCTTGCCGGCATCATAGATGCCGGCCTGCGCTGCACCGGAGATGGCGAAACCAAGCGTTGTGCACGCGAAGGCAATCGCCGCTTTCTTCCCGCATCCCCTGCTGTAACCGTTCATGCTGACTCCTTTGATATTTTGGATGTGACGATCGATGTAGCTACAAAGACAACCCTGGCGAATCGAAGCCAAAAAAAAGTCCACGGACAGGCTGCATTGCCTGTGCGTGGACTTCGGTGTCCTGGGAACCAGTCAGCATTGGCTGGTTCCTGATGTTCGATGTCATCTTTATTGATGACCTGAGTAACTAAGCAAGCCGTATGCCACAAAACAATGGAAACTTGTTAAAGCAGTAAATTTCGCGCCACTACTCCATTTCTTCTGACAAACGGTTCGGACTAGCGCCGCAATCAATCAGAAACAATCAAGGAACGACATTCGCCAGCAGCAAGGAGGCCTGTCCAACTGCCGGCAGGCCCAATTTCTGGCGAGTCAGCCAGCCAATGGGATCGACAGGATCGAATATCGAACCGTCGAGCATTCCATCCGCACCAAGACGGATCGATCGGCCATCGGCCGAGGGCATGACCGAACCATCGCGGCCATCGCCTTCCGTCTTGTAGTCACTGCGCGGGCAAGGCTCGCCAATGCTGGCGGCCACTTCGCGATACAGCTCGCAGCGATAGACCTCGGCGGCGATATCGCTGAAGTTCGGCGCCATCCAGCACTGGCGCCAGCGCAGCATCTGCAACATGAACCACACCGCATGGGAGCGCCATGGGAAAGTGGCCGCGCCACGATGGAACACGATGCCGCCGGTGCGCATTTCCAGTGCTGCTTTCAGTGCCGATGCCGGAGCATCGATCACGCCGTCGGCAATCATCTGTTCGGCGGCGACGATGCGATTCTCCGGTTGATCGAGCCAGCGTGCCGTCTCGATCAAGGCGGCCACCATCGCGCGATGCGTGTTCGGATGGGCGTATGCCCAGTCACGGGTCACGCCGAGCACCTTTTCGGGGCTGTTGTTCCAGATCTCGTGCTTGGTGGCCACGGTCATGCCGATGCCGCGCTGAACGGCCACTTCATTCCAGGGCTCGCCGACGCAATAACCATCGACCCGCCCGGCATCCAGTTCCTGAACCATCTGCGACGGCGGCACCACACAGAGCTGCACATCGTTGTCGGGATCGATGTTGGCGCTGACCAGCCACATGCGCAGTTCATAGTGGTGTGCCGAAAACGGGAACACATGGGCGAACACCAGGCGACGGTTGCCCTGGGCACGATCGGCCGCAATCAGCTGGGCCAGCGCGATCGCCGAGTTGCCGGCATCGACCGGACCTTCGACCAGTTCCGCGATTCGTTCATGCAACGCGCGCGACACGATGATCGCGTTGCCATTCAGGCTCAGGTTCATCGCCGTGACCATCGGCACCGCCACACCATCCAGACCGAGTGTTGCTGCAATCGGCATCGGCGCCAGCATCTGGCCGCCATCGAGCACGCCGGCCGCCACCTTGTCACGCAAGGCGGCCCAGGCGCGTTCGACACTCAACTCCACATCGAGCCCATGGCGCGCGAAGAAGCCGTGGGATTTGGCGATCACCAGTGGCGCGGCATCGGCCAGCGGCAACAGGCCCAGCCGCAACGAAGTCTTTTCAAGTGAACTGTGCACGAGACGCCCGTTGCCTTTCAAAGCACGTCTGAGGCCGCAAGCAGCAGCCTCGCGTAATCACCGATCCGCTGCTTGCGGTCCATGGCCATCTTGCGAAGCATCGCGTAGGCCTCGCCTTCATCGAGCTTGCGCCGCTTCATCAGCAATCCCTTTGCGCGTTCGATATCCCGCTGATCGGCAAGCCGGGCATTGGCTGCCGTCAACTCCTGGCTCAGGGCCTGGTGCACTTCGAAACGGGCAATCGCAACATCAAGCAGCGCGCTGAGCCGGGTCGGATGCAGACCGTCGACGACATAGGCGCTGACGCCGGCATGTACCGCGCGGTGTGCGGTTTCGGCATCGCTGCGTGCTGCGAACAAGACGATCGGCCGAGGCCGTTCGCGATGAATCTGGCCGAGCGATTCCAGCGTGTCGCGACTCGGGGCATCGACATCGATGAAGATCACATCGGGCTGGTGCACGGTGACGCCAGCAAGCAGATCGGCCTGAGTATCGAGCCGCACGACGATCACATGTCCTTCAGCCACCAAAGCCTGCTCGAGCATCAGTAAGCGCGAAGCATCGTCATCGACGAGCATCACCCGCAGACCGCGATGCGCCATCTTGCTGGATGGCGCCTTGTCGCTGTAGCTGCTGCTTCGCTGAGGTTTCGGCGATGCGGGTGGCTGTGATGCTTCCAATTTATAGACCTTCATGTCCTGAGGTATCCGAGCAGTCATCAATGCCAATCAGCCTGCTGCCGCCCTTGCGGGCAGCAGCATCCGAACGCTGCAACTGCTGGATACCTATCGGGTATCCAAGACTCCATTCCGCTGTTCCGGCTTATGGAGCAACCGCTACAACCGTGCCGAACATCGTCGGATGGATACCGCACTTGTAGGCGAACGTGCCGGCTGCCGGATAAGACTTGGTGTACGACTCACCCTGCTTGATCTTGATGTCCTCACCTTCGAAAGTGACCGTGTGGGTGACGCGATCATTGTTGGTCCAGGTGACGGTGCCACCAGCGACCACGTTGACCGTCTTCGGGCTGTACTCGTAGTCGATGATCGATACCGTTGCTTTGGCTGACGCCGCGGCGACCGGCGCTGCAGAAGCTGCGATTGCTGCTGCGGGTACCACATCGGCAGGCGCCGAATCGGCTCCGGGCGTTATCTCTGGTGGCGCACCCGGCTGCAGTGATTCGACCGCACCGGCTTCCGGATTGGAATCGGTCACCGTCAACTCGACGCGACGGTTCAGCGCGCGGCCTTCGTCGGTATCGTTGCTGGCGATCGCCACGATCTTGCCGTAGCCGACCGAGGTCATGCGATCGGCGCTGACACCCTTCGTCATCAGGTAAGTCCGAACCGATGCTGCACGCGCATCGGACAGCTTCTTGTTGTACTTCACCGTGCCCTTGGCATCGGTGTGGCCACCGATCTCGACCTTGATGTCCGGACGCCGGGTCAGCGCTTCCGAAACCTGATCGAGAAGCACCGTGGCATTGGGTGTCAGCACCGCTTTATCGAACTCGAAGTTGACGCCGCGGAGCACGATGTTGTCGCCCTTCTTGCAGCCATCCAGCGAGATCGGCTGGCCGGCTTCAGGCGGGGTGCACGGCGGCGGCGGTGGCGGCGGAGCCGGTGCTTCGACCGCAACCACTTCAACCGGCGGCGGCGGTGGTGGTGGCGCCGGCAGTGCCTGCTTCGGCGGATTGCTGCCGAACGGAATGCGCAGGCCGATGTTGACCTGTGGCTCGTGGTGCTCGAACTGCTGGTTGCGGATCAAGCCTTCGGCACGGATGCCGAAGTACTTGCCGACCATCAGGTCATAGCCGAGACCGTAGTGGTAGTAGGTCTTGCTGCTGCCGAGCACATCGCCATGGATGAACAGGCCGCTGCCGGCATCGGTACGAAACAGATAGATATTGGCGCCGAGGCCACCAGCGCCCTGGCTCATGCTGCTCTGCTGATCCTTGGAGCCGAAGCGGATGTAGCTGCCCAGCAGTTCGAGATCGAAATTGCGGCCCAGGTGCGCACCCAGCGCCACGGTGCCACCGATGCCGTCCTTGGTGCCGCGGCCGTCATCGGAAAACACGTAGGAACCCATGGGCGCGAAGTAGAACGGCAACACTTCATCGGCGGCGTGAACAACACTCGGGGCGATCATCGTGGTCGCGATCACAGCGGGTATCAGGCGACGGCAAAGGTGTTTCATAAGGCTCCAATGGACTCGATCTGTAGGGCAAAAAAAAAGTCCATGTGCTCCGATTGCTGCTCGGAGCACATGGACTTCGTTGTCTGTTGGATCAGGCGTCGTTGGCCGATCGAAACTGGTTTCTTCGAAACCTGAAGTTAAACGAGCAAACGCCGTGCCATGTTTCCACTTCGAATCGGCTCGGCTTCAGGTCGGCAGGAAATCGATTGGATAGTTCGGGTAGGTGAACAGCGGCACATCCTTGGCGCCGAAGTTCATCTGGCGGATGCGCGCCAGCAGCTTCTGCTCCAGCGCCGGGTTGGCGAAACTGCTGGAAACCAGCTCGCAGCGCGTCACCGAGCCGTTCGGCGCAATGCTCAAGGAGACCACGATGCGACCGGCGCCCATGCCCACCGTTTCGCGTGCGGCACGGCTGAAGATGGCATTGAGGCTGGACTTGCTGCGATCGAAACCGAGCTGGATGTCTTCCAGTCCGCGGCCACCGTGACCCGTTGCACCGAGACCGCTCGCGCCCGATCCGGCACCTGTGCCCTTGCCCACCGAGCCGGACTGCACTTGCCCGGTGCGGCGCGCACCAAGATCACCGGCCGTGCCCTGCCCTGCAACGCCGCGCGCGGCCGTGCCGCCAGCACCGCTACTGCTGGCAGCAGCAGTCAGGACCGGACTGCTGCCGTTGCTGGTCTTCGCACCGGTGATCAGCGCCTGCTGACTGTCGACGGCGACCAGGCTGCGATTATTGAGCGCCGCCAGTTGTTCGCGCATCTGCATCAGGCCCGCGGCCGCCGCCTGCTGACGGGCGTCCGGCTTCGGTGCAGCGGCAGCGCTCGCAGCCGGTGCGGCAGCGGCTTTCGGCAGAGGTTTCTGTGGCTCGGCCTTGGGTTCGATCTGCGCAGGCTTGATCACCGGCTCCGGCAACAGCTCGACCCGGCGTGGTGTCGGCTCCGGCATCTTCAGTTCCGGTGCTGGCAACTCGAAATGCAGCCAGGGCACGGCGATCGCGAACAGCAGCATCGGCAGGCCGAAGCGAAGCAGCACTTTTCGGAAGCGCCGATCGGCATCGCCGATCAAGCCATAGCGATCTTCGGCGAGCAGCAGGCCGGCATTGGTCATCGACAATCCGGACATGGCGCTCATGCGCCGTCACCCACCGGTTTCTCGACGACCGCCAGCGACACGTGCGCGTACTGCTCATCGGCGCAGGCGCTCATCACCTGCTTGAGCACGCGGAACGGCAGGCGCTTGTCGGCGATGATGCTGATCTCTTTCTTGGCGGGCTGGCCGGCGTCATGCAGCGCCGCACGCAGGGCGCGGATCGTCTCGACGCTGCCAACCAGACCTTCGCTGGTGCTGGCGACCAGCCGACCATCGATGCGGATCTCGTGCTCGCTGATCGCGATGCTGATGGTCGGCTGTGGCGCCAGCCGTGCTTCCGATTCCGCCAGCTTCAGTGCTGCCGGTACCGGCAGCACTTCCGGGTTCAGCGCGTTGACCAGCAGATAGAACACCAGGATCGCGAACACATCGATCAGCGACACGATGTTGAGCACCGCAGTGCCACCGCTACGCAGCGTGCGTTGAGCACGGCGCAGGCCGCGCTTCGAACTCATGGCGCCGAACCTGCGGCGTCACCGATGGCCATGCGCGGGAACAGCTCGCCCGGATAACCGGCACGCACAGCGGCGGGCGTTGCCGTGCGCATGGCATCGATCACCGCTACGACATCGGCGTACGCGACTTCCGGGCCGACCAGCAGATCGATCGCTTCCTGCTTCGGTGCACGGCGTTTCGCAGCGAGCAGGCGCTCCGGCAGCAGCGTCAACGCCTTGCCGTCGGCACCGCGAACGTAGCGCTGCGGCTGGCCATCGCCGATATCGACGAGCAGCGCCCCATCCAGCACGGTGATACTCGGCCGCGGTATTGGTTTGCTGACAGCCACGGCCTTGCCCGGCAGATCGAGCGCGAGCACGTTCAGGCGCGCAGCCGTGATCGACGCGGTGACCAGCAGGAAAAACACCAGCACTGCGAAGACGTCGATCATCGACACGATGTTCAGCTCGCCTTCGCGCCCCAGCCGCAGCTGGCGCTTGATGCGGCGTTCGCGGCGGGCGGTTCTTCGCTGCGCAGCGTCCGCATCTTCATCGTCGATCAACGCGGCGTTCATCAGGTGAATCGCTCAAGCTACTGCCGCAGCAAGCGGCGCTGGCCGGCCGCAGACGGCGCTGACGAAGCGCGAGCAGACCGATTCCAGGCTGTCGATCAGCTGCGTGGTGCGGCTCTGCATGTGGGCATGAATGAACAGCGAGGGGATCGCCACCATCAGGCCGAAGGCGGTGCAGTTCATCGCTTCCGAGACGCCGGACGACAGCAGATCCGCCTTCTGCGCCGGATCGGCAGTGCCGAGTGCGCTGAACGCGCCGATCAGACCCAGCACGGTGCCGAGCAGGCCGAGCAGGGTCGACATGTTCGAGAACGTGGCCAGGTAATGAGTGCGGCTTTCGATCGCCGGCATCACATCCATCAAGCCCTGTTCGGTGGCGATCTCCAGCTCGCTGCGCCGGGGATCGACTCTCGCTTGGGCCGAGGCAGTCGCCAGCACCTTGGCGATCGCCGCCGGCGATTGCTGCAGCAGGCTGTCGATCGCCGGCAGATCGCCGCGCTGCATCAGCGGCGCCAGCTCCGCGAGCAGCTTGCGGTTCTGGCGCTCGGTGCGCAGCAGGAAGATCAGCCGTTCGACCGACACGGCGACGACCATCAGCAGCACCAGCGCGATCGGATACATGAACGCGCCGCCCTGCTGGAAGAACTGGATGACGGTGGTGGTGATGGCCATGATCTCGACTCGAATGAATGGGTGCAGCGGTTCGGTAGCGGAACGTCAGTAACTGAGGGACTGGCGACGCATGCGCTCGTAGCTCTCGATGTTCTCCAGCGCCGCATTGCGGTTGCGGTCCTCGGCGATATCGGCCGGCGTCAGCGCCTGCGTGTAGCGCGAGGGGCTGCGCGCCGCCGGCCGCTGGTCTTCGTCCTTCCACGGCATCAGGTAAAGGCCGAGCGCTGCTTCGTCTTCACCGACAACAGTGGTGCCAGCCTTGGTCGCTGGTGCGGGAACTGGCGGCGCAGCGATGACGTTGACGGCGAAGCCGGCGAGCAGCAACAGATAGCGGCGCTTCATCGGGCTGCTCCACCGCCGGCATCGGCGACGACCGGGCCACGGCTTTCGAGATCACGCACCCAGGCGCTGACGATCAGATCCTTGTTGTCCGACAGCACCTGATAGCGGCGATACAGCGGCAGTGCGTCCTGTGGCCGGCGCATCGACACGTCGTAGAGGATCGCCAGATTGAGCACCGCGGCCGCGTAGTCCGGGCGCAGTTCGATGGCTTTCTGCCAGCGCTGCTCGGCGCGCTTGTAGTCGCCCGCTTCGCGGTACTGCGCACCGCACCAGTTCAAGGCCACGGTGTTCGAGGGATTGACGGCGATTGCCCGCTCGAAGCTTTTCAGCGCCTGATCGCGCTGCTTGGCGCGTGCCTGGATGATGCCGGCATCGGTCCAGACACCGGACAGATCCGGGTAGTCCTTGAGCAGGCTCTGCAGCGCTATCTGCGCGTCCTGCGGCCGCTGGTCCTGCATCAGCGCCAGCGCGTTCTGGAAGCGCAGCTCCGGCGCCGGACGGCCGGGCACCGCCGCCAAGGTCTTGGTCGACGATGCCGCGGGCGTGACCGGCGAAGGCTTGGTCGGCGGACTGCTGCGCCGAACCGGGGTGCTGCAGGCGCTGATCAGCAGCGCCGTGATCAGCACGGCACTAGTGCATCGATTCATAACGGTCCTCCAGGCGGACGTTCTTGCCGTAACGCGCAGGTGCCAGCTCGCTCAGCGCGACGCTGCTCTTGCGCACCCAGTCGTTCCAGACGCCCTGGCGCAGATGCGCGAGGTTGGCTTCGTAGGCCTTCATGGCCTTCTCGTCGAAACCATTGGCTTGTTCCTCGAGCATCAGGCTGTACTGCTCCAGCGCTTCACCGCTCAGTGACGCCGGCCGATCGGAATCGACGATCGCCCTGCCCAGTTCGCGATAGACAGTGGCCAGCTCATGGGTCGCAGCCGTGGTCACGTCGGCATAGCCGTAAGCGGCAGCACGATCGAGCAAGGCCACCGCGCTTTCGATAGCGGCACGGCGCTGCGCCAGGCTGGCCTGCAGCGGCAGGCTCAAGCGCAGCAGGCGCGCCTTGGCTGCACCGGCCTGGCCGAGTTCGAGATTGGCCTGCGCCGCGAGCAGGCGGGCTGGCGATGCTGCGTCGCCATTGCCGCTGCCATCGGCCTTGACGATCTCCTGCAGCCAATAGAGGTAGCGCGCCTGATCGCGGTTCGAGGTCCTGGCGATATCGGCGAGCTGATGGCGCGCTTGCTGGGCGCGATCGAGCGGCTGCGGCCAGCTGCTTGCGTACAGCTCGTAAGCCTTGCTTGCACCGGCGGCATCGGCGGCGCGGCGATAGCCTTCGGCCGACAGCCACTGGGCATCACGACGAGTGTCCACCGGCAGACTGTCACGCTGCGCGATCTGTCCGTAGACACCGGCGGCGCGGCCCGGCTTGTTGTCCTTGTCGTAGGCGCTGGCGAGTTTCTTCTCGGCATCGGCAACCAGGGCATGCGTCGGGTAACGGCTGCGGAAGCCTTCGAGCGCGGCTTCGGCATTGGCCCAGTCGTGCATCTCGAAGTAGGCCGACGCGGCATCGAAATCGGCAGACGGGCGAATCGTCGCATCCGGCACCACGCTGCCGACTCTCTGGAACGCCCGCGCCGCAGTCTTCAGATCGCCAGCCGTGCGTGCCACCACTGCCTGCTCGTAGACGCTGCGCGCCAGGCGCTCGCTCGCCAGTGCGCGCTGTGCGGCATCGCCGGGCAGCAGCTTGATCAGCTCGGCATAAGCGGTTTCGGCGGCGGCATAGTTCTGCTGACTGTAGCGAGCATCAGCGACCACGCCGAGCATCTCGCGACGCAGCTCCGGCGCGGCCGGCGGATTCGCGGCCAGCACCCGGGTGGCGACGCCGAACGCGGCTTCCGGATCGTTCAGGCTCAGCAGATCGCCAGCGGCGCGAGTCAGGGTCAGCGCCCATTGCGGATGGGCCGGGAACTGCTCGGCGAGCTTCAGGCTCGCGCGCACCGATTCCTTCAGCGACGCTGGACGAGCTTCCGCAGCGCCTGCAGTCGCCAGCCGCTGCCAGGCCTGCACGGCGGCGTAGGCGGTGGTCGGTGCTGTCGCCGGCAGCTTGCCGCCGCTGCGGTAGTCATAGGCCGCGCGCTCGTACTGGCGGGCAGCGGCTTCGTAGCTGCCGCCGTCGTAGAGCGCATCGGCCTGCAGCAGCGCCAGCTCGGCTGCGCCCGGGTCCTGCGGGAACAATTGCAGGCTGCGCGCATACCAGTCCGCTGCCTTGAGGAAATCGGCCTGACGGGCTGCGACTTCGCTTTCCGGCCGCGCCTGCGCCACGGCGTGATAGTGACGCCCGAGCGCCGCCAGATTGTCCTTCAGCGCCGCCATCACTTCAGGTGTCGGCGACGCGCCCTGCCAGTACGTGGCACCCGGCAGGTAATGCTCGACATAGCGAGCCTTGCCGGCAATCAGCAGCTCGTTGAAACCGCCCTGCTCCCAGGCCGCCATCGCGCGGGTTTCGAAACCGGGCGCCAGCGGATGACGCGGATGCCGTTCGACGAACGCCAGGCTGGCATCGGCGGCATCGGTGTAGCGCTGCTGGGCAAGCAGCTGATCGGCCAGCGATACATAGAGCAAGGTGGCGAAGCGCGGCTCCGCGCCTGCACGGTCAAAGCTGGCACCGAGGCTGCGGCCACCGCCGAGCGCGGCCAGCGACAGGCCGGTGACTCTCAGCACTTCGGTCGCCATGTCGAGCTTGCCCGGCTTGACCGCTGCGAGCGCGGCCTTCGGATCAGCCAGCTCGCCCGGCGGCAGTTCGCGATCGAGGATTGCGTAGAACACGGTCAGCGCTTCGTCGTGCTTGGCCTGCCGGAACAGCGTCCAGCCGTATTTGAACTGCGCGGGCTCGAAGTAGACGTTGCCAGGGCCTGCGGCCAGCACCTGCTTGTAGGCCGGCTCGGCCTCCGGAAAACGCTTGCGCTGGAACAGCAATTCGGCGGCGCGGAACAGGCCGTCCGGCTCGCGGAACGATGAGGGATAGCGGCTGCCGATCTGCAGCAGGCTGGCAATCGCCAGATCGACATTGCCGGTCGCCTGCTGCGCCCGCGCCAGCTGGTAGAGCACGCGATCGTTGAGTGGATAGTCTGGCTGCTCGGCGAGCAGGGTCTGGTATTGGCTGATCGCCTTCTTCAGCACCGGCAGATTGATCAGGCCATCGACATCGGCCAACTGCACTCTCAGATCGGCACCACGGCGCAATGCTTCGGCGCGAGTCGCGGGATCGGCCGGCAGGCTCAGCAGGCGATCGTACTGGGCCAGCGCGGCACCGACGTTCGGCGGCAGCTTCCGTTCGCCGTCCACTCGCAGGATGCTCGGCGTGCGGACCACGAAGCGGCCGTTGCGCTCCAGGCCGTTGGTTTCGGTGGTCGAGCCGACCGTCGACGGCTTGTCGTCGGTCAGCACTGCCGCTGTTGCCGGCTGGCAGAGGCCGAGCGTCAGCAGCACGGCGACATGAAAACGGGTGATGGTCATTTGCTGGCGACCTCGGCGGCGCGGTCATAGAGCTGCGCCAGGCCGAAACGCGCCTCGACCAGCGAATGCAGCGCCTGATCGCGGATCGTGGCGATGCGCGTCTGGGCCATGGCATCGAGCGCCTGACCGGTGCTGGTGATCGTCGCGGCGATGGCCGGCTGCAGGGCGTCGATGCCTGCGGCAATACCGGCAGCTTGCGGATCGCTGGATGCCAGCAGGCGCGTGCGCTGGGTGCTCAAGGCCGCCTGCACTTCATGGGCTTCGCGCAGCTGACGCAGCTGGGCATCAAACGCGGCCTGCTGCAGCAGCGGGATCAGATAGAACGACTCCATGTCCTTGGTCACCGGCAGCACCCACCAGCGCGGGTCCGGCAGGCGATCGGCCAGCGACCAGTGCCAGGCTTCGCTCGGCGCCTTGCCGACGATGCCGGTCGCCAATGATTGGCCTGCCAGTTCACTCTTGGCCTTGTCACAGCGCTGCACCAGGCCTTCGAGCTGGGCGATGACCCGGTTGTAGTAATCCTGCGCCTGCACTTCGGAACCGAGTTCGTTCATCACCCAGGCAATGGCGATCTGCGCTTCCTGCACGGCGGGATCGGTGGGATCGCGGCCGATCAGCTCGATCCACGGCACCAGCGCTGCGCGCATGGCGCCGCCGCGTTCCTTGTCCTTCATCGCACGCGGCTCGTGCAGAGGGCGGCGCGCGTAGGCCACCGGTGTCGCCTCGGCCTTGTCGGCTTCCGCTGCAGTGGCCGGCGCCAGCAAGGCCCAGCCCAGCCCGAGCATCGCGGCACTCGCCAGCGGGCCTGGTGCCCGCACGCGACGGAACACATCGGCGGCCCTGATGGCCTCGTGCTGCGCGAGCCAGGCATAGCCCAGCTCGGTGTTGACGTGATCGCAGAGCAGGGTCGGCCGCGTCGAACAGGGTTCGCCGGCGCCGAGGCGATCGACCGCAGCGAGATCGGCATTGCCGGCCAGCAGCGATTGATAAGCGGCGTACATGGCCGGCGCGCCGGGTGATGGTCCTTCCGGCACTTGGGTGTCGTTGGGCGTAGCGCCGGGTGCTTCGGCCTGCAACTGGCGCAGCAGGCGCTGTGATGGATAGTGACGGCCGGTGGTTTCGAGGAAAGCCACGGCACGCAGGCGCGGGTCGATCGGATCGCCGGCGCGGTAGCGGCTTTGCGCATCGGTCGGGGTCACGCTATCGGCGCTGCGCTGCCAGTTGATGAGCTTCAGGCTCGAGCCCTTGACCATGCCGCCCGGTGCCCAGCTCAGCTCCAGTTCGATCGGCACTGCGCCCTTGTCGATGCTCATGTCGACGGCAGCCCGGCGGCGCGCCTCGCTGGCATGAGCACCTACTTCAGCAACGGCGGCCTGGGCGCGAATGCGATGCGGGCCGGGGCTCAAGCGGGTAACGAGCAAGCCATGCAGGCCGCTGGCGCGCAGGGCTTCGGCTTCGCGCTGCGAGTACTGGTAATGCTGGATCGGATCACCATCGATCTGCAGCCAGACCTCGCGCAACCAGACGTCCTGAGCGCGGGCGCCGACATAGACATTCAGCATGTCGTTCTGGCTGTCGCTGCCGATGCGGCTGGCGGCCAGATCGAGTTCCAGCGCCTGGCTGCGCAGCGCATCGAAGTCGCCGGCTGCTGCATTGCCGGCGGCCATGAACAGACCCATGACCAGCAGCACAGCCGGCAACCATGAGCGGCGGCCTGCAGACAGAAATGGAGTGTCCGTGCGATCCATGTGGAGTGCCCGCATCGTTCGAGGCGCGGGCCTAGACGAGGTCATGCATCCACATCACGGTGACGGCAATCTGCGCCAACGCAGCCGCCACGATGGCAATCAATTCGAGAGTGTTGAGGGGGCGTAGCGAAACGTCGGACATGGTCGGCATCCAGGACAGTGGTTGAGGTTCGCTGGCAGTGATGCCAGCGGACATGGACCTCGCTGTCCGGAAAGATCGGGCTTCTTCGGCCGACCCATGAGCCTGTTGCAAGCGCTCGCCGGAAGATGAGCAATAAGTTTGCCAAGCCAATGGACAGCAGCGTTGTGCGGCCTCTCATCGACGCATTGCGCCCAGGATGCCGGCTACGCTCGCACCGGGATGGTCGGCGCGCTCGGCAACGGTGCAATGCACGCATCTGGCCCGGCTCATCCTCGTGATGGCGCACCACGAAGACGCGTGCGGCGTTCTCGAACGCCGCCATCCTGCGTACTGGACTCGCCACCGCACTGCATTTTCGCTGGCCGTGAAAATATCGTGAAAGCGCGCTCTAGCAAGCGTTTCAGCGCGATTCCGCCGTCGCCGACAACGATCGAGGGTCAGCCCTTGGCATGCTGATTGCTTTTACGGAATCGCAGCACAACAGCCTCGCGCATTCCGGAAGCCGCTTTCCGGAGCGGCCAAAGACGGTCGGATCGCGCGGAGCTGAACAACGGACAATGGGTAAAGG
>NZ_CAISIQ010000456.1 GCF_903885465.1 uncultured Nevskia sp. | reverse complement strand
CGTCGGCACCTGCAAGCTCGACACCCAGTCGGTCTGCATCGGCTGCGGCCGGTCGATCGCCGAGATTGCCGAGTGGTCGAAAGCCGCCAACCCGCGCCGGCTGGTGATGGTCGAGAACGCGCGGCTGCGGCTGGCTGCGATGACTCGTCTTCAGGTCAATCCGCGAGCGTTGTCGTGAGCCAGAACAATCGCGACATCCGCCTCGATGACTTTCGCCATCGCCTGCCGCTGGACGTGCGCTGGGGCGATGTCGACATGCTCGGCCACGTCAACAACGCCAAGTACTTCACCTACGACGAGTCGAGCCGTATCGCTTACTTCGAGCCGTTCGGGGCCGACGATCCGCGCATGTGGAAGGACTACGGCCTGATCCTGGCGTCGATCGGGGCTGACTTCATCCAGCAGGTGCATTACCCGGCGCAGCTCACCGTCGGCACGCGGATCACCAAGATCGGCCGCAGCAGCATGAACACGTTGAGCGGCCTGTTCGTCGGCGATCAGCTGATGGCCGCGGTGCGCGGCGTGCTGGTCTGGTTCGATTACGTCAACCAGAAAGCGATGCCGGTGCCGGAGCACATCCGCGCCGCGATCCGTGCCCGTGAAGCGGTGGCGCCGGAAGAGTAGTTGAAAGTGGGGCCTCAGCCGAGGCCTTACTTGACGATCTCCTCGATCGCCGTGACCTTGCCGTCGACGAACACCACACGCATCTTTTCGTCGGCATTGTTGCCGTAGGTGCTCAGGCCGATGCCGCCGCCGACATTGCCCGAACCGCCGCCCAGACCGAAGCCGAACGAAGGCCCGGTGCGCGTGCTGTAGCTCCACACTTCCTCGCTGCCGGTTGCCGTGGTGCGGTTGAAGCGACGGCGAGGTTCACCGAGCGCGATCTGCGCCTGCTCCTGGGTGTAGCCGATGTCGACCTGACCGGCCGCGAGCTTCTGCTGCACCTCGGGCGGATAGCTTTCGTAGACCGATTTCTTGTCGTCGATACGCGAAGCCGGCGAGCTGCAGGCAGCGAGCAGCACGGCAGCCGACAACAACATCAATCGAAACGAACGTTGGGCTTTGAATGGGGCGGTCATGAGCGTCGGCATCCTGAGCGGCGGAACGATGAGGTGGGTGTTTCCGGTTCTGAGACCGCGCGGCTGGCATCGCGGTTCGCGACGCCAGCCACATGGCCGCAGAGCGCCAATCACGGCGTAAGGCTGCGCGCCTGCTCGGCGGCATTGCCGGTGTAGCTGCCCGGTGTCAGCGCCAGCAGCCTTGCCTTGGCATCGGCCGGCAGTTCCAGCCCCTCGACGAAGGCCCGGATCGCCGCGCCATCCAGGCGCTGGCCACGGGTCAGCTTCTTCAGCTGCTCGTACGGTTCCGGCAGGCCGTAGCGGCGCATCACGGTCTGGATCGCTTCGCCCAGCACTTCCCAGTTGTCGTCGAGATCGGCCGCCAGCTTGGCCGGGTCGGCATCGAGCTTGGACAGACCCTTCTCCAGCGCCTGGAAAGCGATGATCGAATGGGCGACGCCGACGCCGAGATTGCGCAGCACGGTGGAATCGGTGAGGTCGCGCTGCAGGCGCGAGATCGGCAGCTTCTGGGTCAGGTGATCGAGCACCGCGTTGGCGATGCCGAGATTGCCTTCGGCGTTCTCGAAATCGATCGGGTTGACCTTGTGCGGCATCGTCGACGAGCCGACTTCGCCCTCGACCGTGCGCTGCTTGAAGTAGCCCACCGAAATGTAGTTCCAGACGTCGCGCGAGAAGTCGATCAGGATCGTGTTCGCGCGCATCAATGCATGGAAGTAGCGAGCGACGAAATCGTGGTTCTCGATCTGCGTGGTGTACGGGTTCTGGACCAGGCCCATGCCTTCGATCAGCGCTTCCGACAGCGCCGGCCAGTCGACTTCCGGGTAGGCGATGGTGTGCGCGTTGTAGTTGCCGACCGCGCCATTGGCCTTGCCGAACAGCGCCACGGTGGCGAGCTGGTTGCGCTCGATGATCAGGCGATGCGCGAACACGGCGATCTCCTTGCCGAGGGTGGTCGGGCTCGCCGGCTGGCCGTGGGTGCGGGCCAGCATCGGCAGCTCGCCGTACTTGTGGGAGATCTTGGTCAGCGTATCGATCAGCTTGTCGAGCGCCGGCATCAGCACCAGCTCGCGGGCATCACGCAGCATCAGCGCGTAGGCGAGGTTGTTGATGTCCTCGCTGGTGCAGGCGAAATGGATGAACTCGCTGATCGCCGACAGTTCGGCGTGGCCGGCAACCTGCTGCTTCAGGTAGTACTCGACCGCCTTCACATCGTGATTGGTGGTCTTTTCCAGCAGCTTGACCTTGGCGGCTTCGGTGACATCGAGGCCGTCGCAGATTTCGGTCAGGCGGGCCTGGGCGGACGCGGACAGCGCCGGCACTTCCGGGATGCCCGGATGCGCGGCCAGCGCCTGCAGCCAGCGCACTTCGACCTCGACCCGGTAACGGATCAGGCCGTACTCGCTGAAGATCAGGCGCAGGCCCTGGGTCTTGTCGGCGTAGCGGCCGTCGATCGGTGAGATGGCGGTCAGACTGCTCAGATTCATTCGGGACTCGTCGGGGATTGAAGCGAAAGGGGCCGGCGGCGGCCTCGGCGATCGGGCAGCCAGCTTGCGGCAGGCGGGATTTTACGCGAGCCTCCGGCGCGACTGCCTAAACCGGAAGTATCCGCATGGCGAAGCCGCGCATCGAGCATGACAGCATGGGCGAAGTCCGGGTGCCGGCCGAGGCCCTATGGGGCGCGCAGACCCAGCGCGCCGTCGACAACTTCCCGGTTTCGGGCTTGCGGATGCCGCGCGGCTTCATCCGCGCGCTGGGCCTGATCAAGGCCACGGCCGCCGAGGTCAATGCCGAGCTGGGCCTGCTCGATGGTGCGGTCGCCCAGGCGATCGTCGCCGCCAGCCTCGAAGTCGCCGCAGGCCGCCATGACGCGCAGTTCCCGATCGACGTCTTCCAGACCGGCTCGGGCACCTCGAGCAACATGAACGCCAACGAGGTCATCGCCCATCTGGCCGGCTCGGTGCTCGATGTCGCCGTGCATCCGAACGATCAGGTCAACCTCGGCCAGTCTTCGAACGACACCATTCCGGCGGCGATCCATGTCGCCGCCGCGCTGGCGGTGCGGGAAGACCTGTTGCCCGCCTTCAAGCAGCTGGCGAAGCAGATCGAGCGCAAGGCGAAAGCGCTGCGCGGCGTCACCAAGACCGGCCGCACCCATCTGATGGACGCGATGCCGCTGCGCTTCGATCAGGAACTCGGCGCCTGGGCCAGCCAGATTCGCGATGGCAGCGCCCGGATCAAGGCGGTGCTGCCGCGCCTGCAGCGGCTGGCTCAAGGCGGTACCGCGGTCGGCACCGGCATCAACGCCCATCCGAAGTTCGCCGCCAAGTTCGCCAAGCGGCTGGCCAAGCGCTGCGCGGTGGCTTTCGTGCCGGCGCCGAACCTGTTCACGGCGATGGCCACACAGGACACCGCGGTGGAATTGTCCGGCCAGCTGAAGACCCTGGCGGTGAGCCTGACCAAGATCGCCAACGATCTGCGCTGGATGAACTCCGGCCCTCTTGCCGGTCTCGGCGAAATCCGGCTGCCGGCGCTGCAGCCGGGCTCCAGCATCATGCCGGGCAAGGTCAATCCGGTGATTCCGGAAGCGGTGGCGATGGTCTGCGCCAAGGTCATCGGCAACGACACGACGATCACCATCGCCGGCCAGAGTGGCAGCTTCCAGCTCAACGTCATGCTGCCGCTGATCGCCCACGATCTGCTGCAGTCGATCGGCCTGCTCGCCAATGCGGCGCGGCTGCTCGGTGACAAGGCGATTGCCGGCTTCGAGGTCGATGAAGCGCGCATCGCCGAATCCCTGTCGCGCAACCCGATCCTGGTCACCGCGTTGAACGCGGTGATCGGCTACGAGAAAGGCGCGGCGATCGCCAAGCAGGCCTATCGCGAAAAGCGGCCGCTGCTCGAGGTGGCGCTGGAACAGACGGGCTTGAGCGAGGACGAGTTGCGGGCGCTGCTCGATCCGGCGGCGCTGACCGAAGGTGGCATCAAGGGACCGGGTGGGGCAGGCGGCTGAGGCAAGGCTAAACTTCGCGCCCCGCTCCAAAGATCTATCGCAGCAAACGATGACCAGCGAATACATGCTGTACCGGGCGCGGCCGCAGTTCGGCGCGTTCAACACCTGGCAGAACCCGCATTTCGAGCCGCTCGGCACGGTCGAGGTGCTCGCCGTGGCGATCCGCAATCTGTTCGCCACACCGCTGCGCTGGAGCCGTTACGACGAAGGCGGCTGGGTGTTCGCCGAAGGCAAGGACGACGGTCATACGATCGACCTGATGTTCCGCGCGGCGACGCACGGCGCGGTCGATTATCTGGTGATCCGCGAGGGCGATGGGCCGACGATCGTCAAGCTCGTCGAATGGCTGGATCTGAACTTCGTCTTCGATCCGGTCCGGAACAAATATCTCGATCCCTATCACTGCGATGAAGCCGGTCAGCCGCTGATCGCCAAAGGTCTTTACGAACTGACGGCAGAGCGGCGGCTGGTGTCCTGAGCCCGCACACCGGGGCTGGGCACAGTGCCCGGCCCCGGTGCGTCTGAACTGTAATCAGCGCTGGATCGTCGCGATCGTCGTCGGGCCCTGTTCGACCAGGCATTCGCCGCGCGTGCCCTTGTTGATCAGGGTGCTGTAGGTCGAGTCGCTGGCTTTGCAGGCCACCCAGCTGATGTCGGCATCGACCGGCGCAAAGCCATTCAGCGCCAGGCGCGAGCCGGCAGCAATCTCCACGGATTCGAAACCGCGCCGGCCGATGGCGTCGCAGCGCTTGGCAGCGCCTTGTTCGGCGTCGATGCAGTACGAAACCTTCACTGCGTACGCGCAGCTATTGACCAGCATCGTCATGTCACGCTGACGCATGCCGCCATTGCCGCGCACGCTGATGCAATTGCTGGCCACGGCCGAATCCTCATGGCTCAGGCGTACCGGTTCGCTCTTCAGCAGCAGCGAGCCATCGGCGGTTTCGGTGTAGTTCGAGGCGGCCAGCAAAGTGGCATCTGCCTGAGCGGCGGGAATCGCGGCAAGGCAGGCGGTGGCAGTGAGCAGCAGGGCAAACGGACGGCTGAGCAGGGTCAGGCTATTCATCGGTGTCTCTCCGGAATGGGGGCGAATGAGGAAGCTGCCGGTGATCCGGTTCTTTGCTTCCTGCACCTTCGATGCGCCAGCCCCTGCATCCGGTTGCAAGCTACGAACGATTTAATCTCGTCGTCACAAACAGCCGCTGTTCCCGCTATCGAAACGACTCAGACGGTGAGCACCGTCGCGCCGCTGGTCTGTCGTGATTCCAGTGCGATCTGCGCCTTGGCGGCATCGCGCAACGGATAACGCTGCTTGATCTGCGGCTCGATCACGCCGCTGGCGATCGCTTCGAATAGCGCGTTGGCGGCGGCGTCCAGTTCGGCGCGCGTGCTGGTGTAATGAGCAAGCGTCGGACGGGTGAAGAACAGCGAACCCTTCTCGGCGAGCAGCACCGGCTCGAAGGGCGCAGCCTTGCCGGAGGCATTGCCGAACGACACGAACAGCCCGCGCGTTCTCAGCGAATCGAGCGAGCCGTTGAAGGTGTCCTTGCCGACCGAGTCATAGACGACATCGACGCCACGGCCATGGGTCAGACGGCGCACTTCGCTGGCCACGTCCTGTTCGCGATAGAGGATCACTTCGTCGCAGCCGGCGGCTTTCGCCAGCACCGCCTTGTCCGCCGAACCGACGGTACCGATCACCCGCGCACCCAGCTTTTTCGCCCAGGGCACCAGCGCCGAGCCGACACCGCCCGCCGCCGCATGCACCAGCAGGGTTTCGCCGCGCTGCACGGCGTGCGTCAGGTGTAGCAGGTAGTAGGCGGTCATGCCTTTCAGCATCAGCGCGGCTGCGGCTTCGTCGCTGACCGTGTCCGGCACTTTCACCAGACGCGCGGCTGCGAAGTTGCGCAACTCGCAGTAAGCACCGAGTGGACCAGTGCCATAAGCCACGCGATCACCGACCGCGAAGCCGCTGACCTCGGCACCGAGCGCGGTGATCACGCCTGCCGCTTCCTGGCCGAGGCCATGCGGCAGCGGCGCCTTGTAGACGCCGGCGCGGAAGTAGGTATCGATGAAGTTCAGGCCGATCGCCGTGTGGCGCAGCTGCACTTCGCCGACACCGGGCGGTGGCAAGGTCTCGTCGAAGGTTTCGAGAACTTCGGGGCCGCCGTGCTGGCGAATGCGGATGCTCAGGCTCATCGGGCTAGAATGTGTTTCAAGTGAAGCTGCAGTGTAATGGCGTGCAGGCAGGCTTCGAGCGGTTCGGATGCATCGGACACAGCCTCGCAGTCGTCCTCATCACGATCCGCAGCCGAACGCATGGACCTCATCGCGGTCCTAACTTTGCAACCTCGATCCGGAATCCGATGACCCGTTTCAGTTTTCGTCGCCTGAGCTTGGTGGGTTTCCTGCTCTGCGTTTCAGGCCTGGCCTTCGCCCTGGTGCTGCAGCACGGTTTCGGGCTGGAGCCTTGCCCGATGTGTATCTTCCAGCGCGTTGCGATGGCTGCTGCCGGCCTCTGCTTCCTCGGTGCTGCGCTTCACGCGCCAACCGGTGGTGGCCGCCGCATCTGGTCGATCCTCGCGCTGCTCGGTGCCCTGGTCGGTGCGGGCATCGCCGCGCGCCACGTCTGGCTGCAGGGTTTGCCGCCCGGCGAAGCGCCGGCCTGCGGCCCGACCCTGGACTATCTGCTTGGCATGCTGCCGGTTGCTGAAGTCGTGCAGATGGTGCTGAAGGGCGATGGCAACTGCGCCAAGATCGATGCTGCGTTCCTGGGCATCAGCCTGCCGGGCTGGACCTTGGTCCTCTTCATCTTCCTGAGCCTGTACGCGCTGCTGCTGCCGACCCTGGCGCGCCGCCATTCGATCTTTGCCTGACCGTTTTCCAGACACTTCCCCAACACTTTCTGAGCCGAGCTGACACGCATGTCCAAGACCCAGACCCAGATGATCGCCACGACCGACGTTTCCGACGCCCATCCCGACGCCCAGGTGGCCGAGCCGGTGTTTGCCGATTTCGGCGGCAAGCTCGATTTCCATGGCCCGATCAAGACGCTGAAAGTGTTCGAGGACAATGCCCAGGTGCGCGCCGTGCTCGAAACGCCGGGCAAGGGCCGGGTGTTGGTGGTCGATGGCGGAGGTTCGCCGCGCTGCGCGCTGGTCGGCGGCAATCTCGGCGTGCTGGGCGTCAAGAACGGCTGGGCCGGCATTGTCGTTTACGGCTATATCCGTGATTCGATCGAAATTTCCGATCAGAACATCGGCGTCAAGGCCCTCGGCACCCATCCGCGCAAAAGCGAGAAGGGTCTGCATTCGGCGGTCGAAGACAAGCTGCTCGAATTCGCCGGGGTCCGCTTCAAGCCGGGCGCCTACCTGTATGCCGATGCCGACGGCATCGTCGTCACCGATCAGCCGGTTCACAGCCGCTGAGCACGACATGAGGCTCCGTCCGGCCGGTTTGAGCCGGCTGGCTGCAACGCGCAAGCTCACACTGCCGGTGTCGCCGTTGCGGGCGTTGCCCTCGGCCATTACCTGCGAGACCTGCTGTGCGTGATTTCCGCATCTCCTTCCTGGTCAGCGCGATCTGTCTGATCGCCGCTGGCGTCTGGGGCTATCAGACCGAAATCGGTCTGGCCACGGCGCTGTGGCTGACCATCGTGCTGGCGGTGCTGGAAGTGTCGCTGTCGTTCGACAACGCCGTGGTCAACGCCGGCGTGCTGAAGGACATGAACACCTACTGGCGGCGCCTGTTCCTGACCGTCGGCATCCTGATCGCCGTGTTCGGCATGCGCCTGGTGTTCCCGATCGTCATCGTCGCAGTGGCCACCGGCCTCGGCGTCTGGCCGGTCGTCGACATGGCCCTGAACAACCCGGACGAATACAGCGCCGTGCTCGGCAACGCCTACCCGGCGATCGCGGCGTTCGGCGGCATGTTCCTGCTGCTGGTGTTCCTGAATTTCCTGTTCAACGACAAGCGCCAGTTGCACTGGCTGGGCAGTAGCGAACGCTGGCTGGCCAGCCTCGGCCGCATCGACAGCGTCGCCGTGCTGGTGTCGCTGGTCACCTTGTTCGGCACCCGCTGGTTCCTGCCCGATGTCGTCGAGGACGACGTGCTGGTGGCCGGCTTGGCCGGTGTGATCCTGTACATCGGCGTCGATGCCCTCGGCAGCCTGTTTGGCGAGCCGGGCGACGCGGTTGCCAGTGGCGTCAAGCGCAGCGGCCTCGCCGCGTTCATGTACCTGGAAGTGCTGGACGCCTCGTTCTCGTTCGACGGCGTCATCGGCGCCTTCGCGATCACCCGCGACGTGGTCATCATCATGCTCGGCCTCGCCATCGGCGCGATGTTCGTACGTTCGATGACGGTCTACCTGGTCAACAAGGGCACGCTGGACGAGTACGTTTTCCTCGAACATGGCGCGCATTATGCGATCGGCATGCTCGCGGTGATCATGATCGCCGGCACCGTCGTCCACGTGCCGGAAGTGGTCACCGGGTTGCTCGGTATCGCGTTCATCGGCGCGTCGGTCTGGAGTTCGGTCCGCTACAACAAGCGCCAACGGGCGCTGGATTCGCGGCCGTAAGCGTAGCTGCCATGCACCGTATGGCAGTTGCCTGTCAGATGGCGTGACGCCGGGGCGCTGGATACGCGAGGATAGGGTTCAGGCGGGTAGATTCCGGAATCTATAGGTCATGAAGCAGCTTGCAATCACCCTCAAACGCGACGTGCCCTGCGACCTCGGCGCGAAACTTACTTTGCTGGTCACCAAGCTGGCGGACAAATGGCTGTCCCCGGACCGCAGCCCACAGACCGAGGCGACCATTCTGCTGATCACCCGTCACCGGTCAGATCTGATCGTGTTGACCTCGCATGAGCCGCAGGCGTCGTGGCGGCAGTACGAGTTCTGGTATCTGGGTGGGCGGCCGTCGGAAGTGAGGTTGTCGATTCGGCCGAAGAAGCAGACGAGCTAGGGCGGCTTGCGGTCGGCCCGAGTAGGTCGGGAAAGCGGCTTCATCGCGCCTCCCGACAGATTCGATACCGGTTCGATTGATGTGCTTTAGGACTTGATCGGCCTGCTGTCCTTGTTTGCTGACTTCACCGAACCATTCCGCGCTGTCGCGCGGGTGACTTTTCCTTGAACGCCCAAGGAAAAGTCACCAAAAGGAAGGGCGCCCCCGGCGCTGCGTCGGATCGCAAGAAGCAGAAGCGCGATCCGATGCCCTGTGCTTCTCGGCCATGACGGGGCTTTTCGCCGCGCCATCCG
>NZ_CAISIQ010000455.1 GCF_903885465.1 uncultured Nevskia sp. | reverse complement strand
GAGAGCGGTACAAGCTGTTACGCAAGGCTGGACTACACTTCAGCAAGGACTGGAACTGGCGAACGTCGATGCGCAGCGCAGTACCTGCACCCTGCACAATGCCGCACAGCGGCACCGCCGAGAACAGTAAGACAAGCGTGGCGCCGAGCAGGCCTTCATTGCCGATCAAGCCCATCTCCAATGGCGGGTGATGAAGCACTTCCGCAACCAGCGACACGAAGCCGGTCAGCGGGAAATGCACGTGCCGGAATGGCGTGTCGGGCTGGCAGAGGATTTGGCCGAATTCGAGGCTGACAGTCTCGCTGCAATCCAGTAACGCCCGACGTTCTTTCATCGGCAGCTGGACAATCAGGTGGTTAGTGACAGGAGATGGTGGAGCTTCTGGCATGTGACTCTCCTCAGCGTGGAGAGAGCCGTGATCGGCACAGCACAGAGGCTGGGGCTGTGCAGTGACTGGAGTATGAGTGGATGGCAGCAGACCACAGTGCGCTGGCCCACCCGAGTTTCACGGCACAGAAAAAAAGAGACGGTCTGTGTCGACCGTCAACGGGGATCCCTGTACAACTCGGCAGCAGGCGAGCGTGATCGGTTCGGGCCTACCGGATACGGCAGCAGCCGATCGGTTTCCTTGCGAACCACGGCATAGCATTCACAACTCAGGCGCTCGAGCTTGGGCCGATCAAGCACGGTGATCTTGCCGCGGCGGTACTCGATGACACCGAGCTTCTGCAGCTTTCTGGCCGCTTCGGTCACCCCCTCGCGGCGCACGCCGAGCATGTTGGCGATCAGCTCCTGGGTCATGGTCAGCTGATTGCTCGGCAGTCGATCCAGCGACAGCAGCAGCCAACGGGCCAGCTGCTGGTCGATCGAGTGATGGCGATTGCAGGCCGCCGTCTGGGCCATCTGGGTGATCAAAGACTGGGTATAGCGCAGCATCAGCATCAGCAGATCGCCGTGGCGATTGAACTCTTCCTTCAGGCGCACGCCCGACAACTGCCAGGCGTGCCCTGCGCTCTGCACGATGGCGCGGCTTGATGTGCTTTCGCCGCCCATGAACAAGGACACACCGATCAACCCCTCGTTGCCGACGACCGAGATTTCGGCAGAGGCACCGTCCTGCATCACGTAGAGGAGCGAAATGATCGAATCGATCGGGAAGTACACATTGCTCATCGTGTCCCCGGACTCGTACAGCACCTTGCCGAGCGGCAGCGGAAACAACTTCAGATGGGGAAACAGCCGCGCCTTTGTCTCGGTTGGCAAGGCCTGTAGAAGGTGATTGTCGGTGGGCTGAAATTTCTGAGATGGCATGAGATCGAGAGCCACGATAACGGAAGACATTTCTTCCATCGGATTAAGACTAGTGGAACATTTCTCTTGAGTAGGTTCGCTGCCGAACATAAACATGCTTGGCAGCAAAACGTGGTCATCCTCTTGAGCGCCGGCGGACGCTGCTGATTGACGAGGCCCGTGCGCACTTATTGATCTGCAGCTTCCGTGCGACATCGCACCGAAGACGAGCGCCCCTTGGCAGCAATGTCTCGACTTTGGCTGCCCGCCACTCTGATCACCCCGTTCGTTCAGCGCCGACGGTCGCCGGCTGCCGTCGCATATGAGTTGCGATCGCTTCCAAGTGCGGACTGACACCAACCATGCCCTATGCCTATCCCTTCCGCCCGATCACCTGGATCACTCATGCGGCCTGCCAGCAGCACGAGATGGGGGCGGAGCACCCTGAGAGTCCACAGCGTCTGATCGCGATCGAGGATCGGTTGCAGACGGAAGGTATCAGCGATTCCCTGCACCGCATGGAGGCGCCGGTGGTGTCCGTGCAAGATCTTGAGCGCGTACACAGCCAGGAACATGTCAAGCACATGCTGGCCGCTCTCCCTGGTGCGGAAGGGATCGCGATCGATCCGGACACACGAATGACCGAACACACGCTGGCCGCCGCATTGCGCGCCGCAGGTGCCGGCGTGCTTGCGGTGGACCGAGCGCTCAAGGAAGAAGCGGGCTTGGCGTTCTGCGCCGTGCGGCCGCCCGGACATCACGCCGAGCGCGCCAGGGCGATGGGCTTCTGCTTCTTCAACACCGTCGCCGTGGCTGCGGGAGATGCGCTGGCGCTGGGGCTCAAGCGCGTCGCCATCGTCGATTTCGATGCCCACTACGGTAACGGCACTGCCGACATCTTCAAGCACGATGCGCGCGTGCTGATCTGCTCGACTTACCAGGATCCGCTCTATCCGTTCTGGGCCGGCGCGCCCGACGCAGGAAACCTCGTTGATGTGCCGCTGCGCGCCTACGCCGGCAGTGCCGCGTTCCGTGCCGCAGTCAGCGAGCAATGGCTGCCAAGGCTGGAAAGCTTTCGGCCGGAACTATTGCTGGTCTCGGCAGGTTTCGATGCGCACGCGCAGGACCCGCTGGCCGATCTGCGCCTGAGCACCGATGACTTTCGCTGGATCGGCGCAGTGATCCAGGGCGTCGCTGAAGCCTGCTGTCAGGGCCGCGTGGTCGCGATGCTCGAAGGCGGCTACGACCTTGGTGCGCTGGCAGGCAGCGTCTGCGCATTCCTGCAGCCGTTTCTGGGTGAACCGGGGCAACTATGACGGTACGCAATCTGGAAGCGCTGTTCCGAGCCTCGTCGCTGGTGATCCTCGGCGCGGCGGAATCGCCGGCCCAGCGGCAGCTGTTGAACAACCTGCAAGCCAGTCTGCAGCCGGAACGATGCGTGCAAATCACTAAAAAAACCGGCATAGCGGTTTTGCCCAAGGTCGAGGCGGCGGTAGTGCTGCGGGCCGACTGGGCCGATGCCGCCTGCATCGACGCACTGGGCACTCGTGGCTGCAAGGCGCTGCTGTGGATGGCTGACAAGCCGCCAGGTGCCGACGTGCTGCATGCGGCGCGGCCCCACCTGATGCGCTTGCTGGGTCCGCGCTCGGCAGGACTGATCCACACCGGCAAGCCCCGCGATCACGACAGGAACTTCAGCACCCTGACATCGACCCCGCAGCCGGGGACGGTGGCCTTGATCGCTCAGTCGCAGTCGGTGGCCGCAGCGGCGCTGGATTGGGCGGCCGGCCGCGGCATCGGCTTCTCCTGGCTCGCGGTGACCGGCGCCGAGGCAGACGTCGATGCGGCGGACCTGCTCGACTACGCCGCCTTAGATCCGCAGACGCGCGCCGTCGTCCTGCAGATCGGCAACATCCGCCAGGGGCGCAAGTTCATGTCGGCCGCGCGTGCAGCCGCGCGAGTCAAGCCGGTGCTGGTGCTGCAAACGCAGCGTGCAGATGTCGCTGGAAACGGCGGCTCCGATCCGGTGCGGTCCGCCGCGTTCCGGCGCGCGGGCCTGGTGGAATGCGAAAGCCTAGTCGGACTGTTCGAAGGACTAGCGGCGCTGGAATTGCTGCCCTCAGTGTCCGGCAACCGCATTGCGGTCCTCGGCAATGGCTCGGGGGTGTGTGCGCTGGCGGTGGACGCGGTACTGCGCCAGAACTTGCAAGTGGCTGAGTTTACCGCGTACACGCGGCAACAGATTGCCGAACGAATCCCGCAAGTGCGGTTCATGAGCGAAGCCGCAGACCTGGGCACTGCCGCAGATGGCGACATCGTGGCCGCCCTGCGCACAGTGCTGGCGGATTCCAGCATCAGCGCGGTGCTGCTGATACACAGCCCGATGGCAGGCCATCCGCACCAGACCCTCGCTGATGCCATCGCCAAAGCTGACCTCGACCAACGCCTGTTGACGGTCTGGCTAGGCCTGCACAGCGCGCAAGCCGCCCGGCAGCGCAGCGCAGCGGCGCACCTTGCCACGTTTGCATCCGCCGACGAAGCGGTGCGAGCGGTGCGTTTTCGTGCGCAATACCGCGACACGCGCGAGATGCTGGGGCAGACGCCGCCTGCGGATTCGTCGCCAAGCATTGACCGCGATGCGACTGCGCAATCTCTTCGAGGTTTCTGCGCGAAGGGTTTGTTGCAGTTATCGGCCAGAGACAGCGCAAGCGTCTTGGCTCGATACGGCCTTGTTGCCGCCGAACACTATCCCGACGTGGCGACGTCACGAATTCGTGTCCGCGCGGAACAGCACGCCGAACTGGGCATGGTGCTGAGCGTACAGACCGAGCCTGGCGGCGCAAGAGATTTGCCGGCGTTCGGCCTGCCTCCGCTCGATGATCTGCTCGCGCGACGCATGCTGGACGCTGCTGGCTGTATCAGCGCGACGACTCCACCCACTGCCGTCACGTCGATGACCACAGCCTTGATCCGCATCGGGCAACTGGTGATCGATCAAGCCCTGATTCGTCGCCTCGATGTCGCGATCGGCTCCGCGGTGGATGGAAAGCAAGTCAAGCTGCCGGACTGCATGGTCGAAGTTTCCGATCAGGATGTGCCCGAAACTCAGCGCATCGCACTCGCCCCGTATCCGGTTGCGCTCACCCAGCAGATTACCTTGGCCGCTGGTCGTCGCTACCAGGTACGCGCGGTGCGTCCCGATGACGAACCGGCCCTGCTGCGCTTCCTGGCCCGACTTGACCCGGAAGAAATTCGCCTGCGCTACTTCATGGCCATTCGCCATTTCTCCCACGACATGGCCGCACGCGTGACCCAGGTGGATTACGACCGCGAGTTGACCCTGGTCGCCAGCCATGACGAGGCGCCTGGCGAGATCATCGCCATGGCGACACTGGTCGCCGACCCCGACGGCCTTGAGGCCGAATACGCGGTCCTGGTGCATCACGAATACGTACGCCAGGGCCTGGGTCGGCACCTGCTGAAACGGCTGCTGGAGATCGCACACGGGCGCGGCATCGGCAAGGTCCATGGCGATGTGCTGGCCGAAAACCGGCCGATGCTGGATCTGGCCCGCAGCCTCGGATTCGTCGTCATGGCCGTTCCAGATGACCCCGGATGCAGACGCGTCGAGATTGACCCCGGCGATGACACGGCGCTGGGGCAGCTGGCTGGAGCGTGATCCACGGCGAGGTTGCGCGACAGAGTCATGCCGGCAATTTTCGCCGTTTCCGTAGAGCGCCTTTGTACGCCGTCAGACGGACAGGTTTGCGCATTGCGGCTATGTCGGTTCATTGCCAGACGGCGCTCGTAGACAAACCGCGTGATCTCGACACTCAGTGAAATTGCGTCGGCTTCCTTGCTGACCTTCATCGGTCTGCTTCCGATCATCAACCCGGTCGAATCGGCACCGGTGTTTGCCCACCTGACCAAGCGCTGTACGCAACAACAACGGCATACCCTGGCACGGCAGGTCGCCGTCGGCAGTTTCTTGCTGCTGCTCGGCTCCATGTTGCTCGGACCGTGGCTGCTCAAGTTTTTCGGGATCGAGCTTCCGGTCGTTCGAATAGCCGGAGGCCTGGTGATCGTCTCCATCGGCTGGAAGGTTTTCAACAAGGATGATGGCCAGCTGTCTGGCATCACGGAAGCCAGAAACACCAAGACGCCACCTGGACCGATCCGCAGCTTCTATCCGCTGACGATGCCGCTGACGGCCGGTCCTGGCTCGATGTCAGTCGCGATCGCGATCGGCAGCAGCAAGCCGGATGGAGCACACCAGTTAAGCCAATGGCTGCTGCACACCATCGGCGCCGTTATCGGGCTGGCAGGGATCGCGGTCATGGTTTGCGTTTGCTATCGCTATGCAGATCGCATCGTCCGTCTGCTGGGCGAAACAGGAGCGGACGCGCTGGTCCGCCTGTCGGCGTTCATTCTCATCTGCATCGGTGTTCAGATTGTCTGGGACGGCTACAGCGCCTTGTTGGCGACCGCGGCCCGCTAAGTAAAACCAGACCTCTGATCACGGAAATCGGATAGCACCGGCCGGTCCGTGACCACACCCTACGGCCGTGCGAAGCCACGCAGGAGCTTCGCGGACTAGGTGACTCAGCGTACCGACGCCAAGGCGACGGACATTCACGCTGATTCCGCAGGACGAAACAACGAACGGCCCCTCAAGGAACTCGAATGCCCACGGACGACGCAGTCTCGCTGTTGATCAGCGACGCTTGTTTCGATGATTTCCCCAGGGCCGAGCGCAATTTTCCCGAGCGAAATCGGCAATGATCGCCATCGTCGAGGCGGCACGGGCTGGGCTGTTTCGACGCGATCAGTGGCTGAAAAACATCGTTGCCGGACTGGTGGTCGGCGTCGTGGCGCTGCCGCTGGCTATGGCGTTTGCCATCGCCAGCGGCGTCAAGCCGGAACAAGGCATCGCCACGGCGATCGTCGCCGGTCTCGCGGTGTCGCTGTTTGGCGGTAGCCGCATCCAGATCGCCGGTCCGACCGGCGCCTTCATCGTCATTCTCGCGGGCGTGGTTGCCAAGCATGGCGTCGATGGTTTGTTGATTGCGACCACGATGGCCGGAATCATCCTGATCGTTCTTGGCGTCGCGAGATTCGGTGGGGTGCTGCGGTTCATTCCGGATCCGGTGATCGTCGGCTTCACGTCCGGGATCGCCGTCATCATCTGGGTCGGGCAGTGGAAGGATTTTCTCGGTTTGCCGGCCCCGGCCGGTGTCCACTTTCACGACAAGCTGTTCAAGCTCGTCGAGTCTCTGCCGCAACTGCATGCTGCCACCACCGGCCTGGCGATACTCGGCCTGCTACTGGTTCTTTATGGCCCGCGGGTTCCCGGTCTCAAGCGCGTGCCGGGACCGCTGATGGCAATGATCGTGGTGACCGTGATCCAGGCGGCGATCGGCTTCAAGGATGTCGCGACCATCGCCACCGCGTTCGGTGGCATTCCGCGCGGACTGCCGCCTTTCGTGGGGCTACCGGACCTGAGCTTCGATCGGCTGCTGAGCTTGCTGCCGTCGGCACTGGTGATCGCCATGCTGGGCGCCATCGAGTCGCTGCTGTCGGCCGTGGTGGCGGACGGCATGGCCGGTACCCGGCATGACTCGAACCAGGAACTGATCGGACAAGGCATCGCCAACATGATCACACCCCTATTCGGTGGTTTCGCTGCCACCGGCGCGATCGCCCGCACTGCCACCAATTTTCGCAACGGTGGAACCAGCCCGCTGGCGGGTATCGTCCACTCGCTGACGCTGCTGTCGATCCTGCTGTTGCTGGCGCCGCTGGCGGCCCAGGTTCCCCTGGCAGCGCTCGCCGCCATTCTGTTCGTGGTCGCCTGGAACATGAGCGAGGCTGGACGCTTCATTCGCATGACCCGTACCGCGCCGCGCGCCGATGTGGTCATCCTGCTGATCACCTTTTTGCTCACGGTTTTCAGCGATCTGGTCATCGCCGTGAATGTCGGCGTCATTCTGGCCATGTTGCTTTTCCTGCGTCGCATGGCATCGGCAGTGGAAGTGCTGCATCTGGACGAAAGCAGCATCCAGTCAGAGTTGCGCGGCATGGGACTGGATCATCTACCGCCGGGGGTTCTTGTCTATTCGATCGAGGGTCCGTTCTTCTTCGGTGCGGTGGAGACGCTGGAACGCGCACTGGCACAGACGCACAGCGATCCCCGCTATGTGGTGATCCGCTTGGGGCGCGTGCCGTTCATGGATATCACCGGCATCCAGTCGCTGGAGGAAGCCATCGCCAACCTGGCTCGACGCGGCGTACCCGTGCTGTTATGCGAGGCACGGCTGAACGTGCTGCGCAAGCTGGCCAGGACCGGTTTGGTCAGCAGCAAGGCGGAGCCTCCGAGATATTTTCCGGAATTTGGTCTGGCGCTAGGCGCCTGCGTACCAGCAAGACAGTCCGCAGGGTCGGCAGCTCACTTTTGAACACAGCCGAGTGCTCATTTTTGGACTGCGGCATCGAGATTTCGACTGCCGGACTGGGGTCCCTACCCTTGGTGCGCTGCCAGACCGACGCCGGTGCGCGCTCCGTCTAGAACGTCGGATGAACTGCTTTAAGGGCCGGATTGAATCCCCAGTTGATGTCGATCCAGCGGGCTCGACTGTTCAAGCAGGTCTCCCTAGAGAACAAGTTCCAGCACCGGCACTGGTGCCGCGACATGAAAGCGACAGCCAGGGCTGATCTCGCCATCGATAGCGCGGCGCTGTTTGTCCCATCAGTCTCAGGAGAATTCCGATGAACGCATTTGCAATACGCCGCAGCCTTTTCATCATCAGCGCCTTCTTGAGCCTTGCCGCCGCAGTAGCGTTGCCGGCCTGCAAGGACGCCAACCTCAATGTCGATCCGGCAGAGACCAAGGGCAGCGACCGGTTGAGCAGCGACGACACCACCTTCTTTGCCAAGGCGGGCCAGGCCGGCATGGTCGAAATGCAGGCGGCAACGCTGGCCGGTGAGCGCTCCAAGGCGGACGACGTCAAGACCTTCGCCAGCATGATCAGCACCGATCACAGCGCCAACAACAAGATGCTGCAGGCGCTGGCGGCGAAGAAGAGCGTCAGCCTGCCGACGGCGCTGGACAGGGACCATCAGGCGATGCTCGACAGTCTGCGCAAGAAGTCACCGGAAGACTTCGACAAGGCTTACGCGAGCGCGATGAAAGACGGCCACGAAAAGGCCGTGGACCTGTTCAGTGAAGTTTCAGAAGACTCCAAGGACGCCGACATCAGCGGCTTCGCCAAGACGAGCCTGCCAACGCTTGAACACCATCTGGAACTGGCCAAGACGCTGAGTAGCGCGCACTGATCCCGAGGCAATTTCCCGCAGTTTCCTGAGCTCTCGCGGCTTCACCGGACCGCGATCAGGGCGCCGCGAGCCTGCATTCCGCACCCGGAGCAGACCATGAATCGATCGATCATCTGTACCGCAGCACGCCATCCCTTCCGCTGGCACACCGGCCCCTCGGCTCTGTTGCTGGGTCTGCTGCTGACCGCCTGCGGCGGCGGTGGCAACGGCACCGACAATGGCGGCGTCGCCACCAGTTCGGATGGCCCGACGGTCGCCGCCGTACCGGTGATTCATGCGACCGGCAACATCGTCTCCGGCAAGGAGGTGTTCCGCAACGAGCTGTTCGGCACCGAAGGTTTCTGGACCGATGCGCTACAACTGCAGCAGGGCATCGTTGCTGCTGGCGTGACGCCGCTGGCGGCGCTGGCGCTGGGACTGCAGGTCGATATCGGGGCACTCGATCCGGCGACCCAGGCGGCGATCGCTGCCGAACTGACCACCGATCTGTCACCGGCCAGCGCGCCGCTACTGAACAGCGCGTCGACGACCGTGACCCTGGTCAATGCCAATGCGGTGATCGGCATCGTGCCGAAAGATTCCAACGGCGACGGCGTGATCGACATCCTCAACGGCGACAAGACCGGCGCCAGCTGCGCGCTCTGCCACACGATCACCGACAACTCGGTGTACGCGATGCCGGGCGGCGGCTCGATCGGCAAGCGACTCGACGGTCGCGCCAACCATGTGCTCGATTTCGGCAGCCTGATTGCCCTCGGCCTGAACACCCGCGCTTATTACCCGGTGTTGCAACTGGAACTCGCAGCCAACGGTGGCAATTCACTGGGCCGCGCCCCGACTGGCATCACGCCGGCGTCGACCGAAGCCGAAGTCGATGCCTATCTCGACAACGATGCCTTCTACCCGCGCGGCATGTTCGACGACACTGTCGACGGCAATGGCGATCCGATGCACAACGCCGCTCTGTTCCGCACCGATCTCGCAGCACCTTGGGGCACCGACGGCTCGATCGTCCGTCTCGACAACTTCAGCAACTTGGTCTACACCGCGCTGCTCGACCCGACCACGCTGACCCAGCCGAACGGCCGCGCCTTCGTCAAGAAGCTCGGCGGTGCCGCTGCCGGTGACGAGATGATCGATGGCTACATCCAGATCCTCGCCGACACCGGCGTCACCGGCTATCCGTTCATCACCGCCGGCGTCAGCAGCGTGCCGGGTACCGAGGAAGCGCCAGTGGGCCTGAGAGTCGACAACCAGAAACTGCTCGACATGAACGGCTACCTGAACAGCCTCGCCGCTCCTGATGGCGTGGTTGCCGATGCCGCCGCCGCGGCTCGTGGCCGGGTGAGCTTCCGAAGCAATTGCACCAGTTGCCACAATGTCGATCAAAGCAAGCCGGTGCCGGCCAATATCGTCGCCATGGCGAGCATCTTTCCCGGTGACAACCCGGTAGTGCTTCTGGCTCAGCGCGATCCGCCGCTGAACCCGATCCTGAACACCGTCAACAACATCTTCGACGACAAGATGGCGGTGGTGAACGCCAGCCAGCGTGGCGAGATTCGCGGCACGGCGCTGCCGCTGCTGCTCGATCTGGCACGCAGGCCGAACTTCCTGCACGACAACTCGGTAGCCACGCTCGACGGCCTGCTCGACCCGGCACGCGGCAATACCGCGCCGCATCCGTTCTACCTCGCCAACAGCACCGAGCGCACCGATATGATCGAGTTCCTTCGTGGACTCGATACGACGCCCTAGCAGACAGCAGGCGCGGGTTAAACGGGGTCACAGAGTTCCGTCATGCCCGCGCCGCGTTCGGGCGGTCGCGCCGTGCATACGCTTTGATTCCTGCTTCAGCGGAATCAGCTGCGCTGATGCGGATCTGAAGAAATTTCAGGCTATTCCGCAGTTCAGCGTGGGCTGCCGTACAGAGTCCCTCCACTGCAGTTTCTAAGCTCGGAAGCATCAATCGACTCCAGTTGAACCTAATCGCCACGCGGAGCGGAAAATGCTCGAAACAATTGCAGTGATACTGTTGGTCCTGTGGATTCTGGGACTGGTCAGCTCCTACACGATGGGTGGACTGATTCATATCCTGCTGGTGCTGGCAATTATCGTGATCGTCATTCGGGCTTTCCAGGGCCGAAGACTGTGATTGACAGGCCCGCAAAAGGATTCGGACCCATCGTCGCGGCTGTCGACCCCGGCAGCGCCGCTGATCTTCAGGCCGCAAGAGCCTGCAACTGCCCCGCTGAACAGCAGTTGAAGGCCTTGCAAGACGAGAATCAAAGTCTGCGCTCGCTCAACGAACACCTTGGGTTGGCGCTGATTGATATCACCGAGCAGCGCCTGAACGCCCAACACATGGCTCACCACGACTGGCTGACCGGCCTGCCGAACCGGCAGGCACTGATGCTGCGCCTGCACGATGTAATCGCTGAGTCGTTCAGCGAACAATGTCTCATGGCGCTGATGTTCATCGACATCGACGATTTCAAGCGAGTCAACGACAGTCATGGTCATTGCGCTGGCGACAAGCTGCTGACCGCAGTCGCCTCGCGAATCTCGTCTTGCATACGAGCAAACGATCTCGCTTGCCGGTACGGAGGAGACGAGTTTGTGGTGATCCTGTCCGACATCAGCGAAGCCTCGATTGCCGTGCATATCACCGAAAAGCTTCGCGGCCATATCAATGGCTGCTATGCGATCGATGATGAACAACTGCAGATCAGTGCCTCGATCGGCCTCGCGTTCTATCCCGCCGATGGCGAGCAGTCCGAAGTGCTGCTGAACAGTGCTGACGCATCGATGTACCGCGACAAACAGATTCCTGCGGATCGCAGGAAGACAAGCGTATCGACGCGCGATCAGAAGCTGTTGTCGCCGCTGGAAATGGAAGCGCAAAACACAGGCCGAGTCTTGAATTAAGTGCGATATCAGACCGACCGGAGCGCAGGCCGGTCTGACAATCAATTATTGGGGTGCAGCGCTACCCTGCAGACCGATGGCGGAGATGACAATGAGCAATTTGGGCAATCGCACCAGACTCAGTCCCTACACCCGAATCAACCATGGCGCGTTGAACCGGCAGAGACATTCGCCGGCCGAGGTCGCAGGAAGGCTCGTCGATGATCCCGTCGTGTCGTCGTCCAAGTTGCTCCATGCCGCGCCACCACGACGGCCATTTGCCCCGCAATTCGACGCTCGACGAGCGTTACTTTCCAGGGTTTCCGAAGGACAGGTGCCTATCGTGCCGGTGAGCTACGCGGCGCGGCGCGCAGAGTCCGAGTCTGGCGATCAACGAGCCCTTCAAGCCGGCAATCAACTGCACGCTGAAGAACGGCCACAGGGTGTACCAAGGACCACGCTGAGCTTGCCGCAGGGCGTGATCGCTCGAAGCCGCTGACATCGCTGTCCCCGATTTTCTCGGCAAGCGTGCGGCCTTTTGCCGCCGCCTGAATCTTGACCAGGAGTTGATCATGAAAACCCCGCTACGCCTGGCACGCTGCGCGTGCCTGGCTACCGCTTTGACCCTGTCAGCCTGCGGCTCCGCACCGCTGCTGCCGAACGATGCATTGCAGGCCGCCGATATCGCCATTGCCACGGCCGATACAGAGAAGGCCGCAGAGTTCGCACCGGTGGAACTGAAAGCCGCTCGTGATCATCTCGGTCAAGCGCGTGTCGCGCTGGCCAAGGACCCGACCGAGGCCGACGTGATCAACGCACGACGTCTCGCCGATGCCGCACAGGCCGATGCCGAACTGGCCTCCGCCCGCGCCCGCAATGCCCGAGCAACGGCGGTAAATGTCGAACTGCAGAAGAACATCGACACGCTGCGTGAAGAACTGCGTCGCAGCGGCGGAGCAGCGTCATGAGCGCCCATCACATCTGCATCAACCGCCTGGTCGCCCAGGCCGTGCTGGCGGGAACCACGCTGGCAATGGCCGCTTGCGCGACGACTGCTGTGCGTGACCCCGGTGCTGATCGGGTCCGCGCCGAACTGACTGCACTTCAGTCCGATAGCCGTCTGGCCACCCAGGCGCCGGTGGCCATGCAGGCCGCTGAAAAGGCGGTCACCGAAGCCGAAATGCTCAGCATCGATAGCGGCCTGAACACGCATCGGGTGTACATCGCCTCCCGCCGCGTCCAGACCGCCCGAGCCCTTGCAGAGGCCGAGTACGCGGTAGCGCAGCGCAAGTTGCTCAGTGATCAATCCGATCAGGTGCGGCTCGATGCCCGAACCCGCGAGGCCGATGTCGCCAAGTCCGCGACGGTGATCGCCAGAGCCGACGCCAATGCCGCTCAGAGCCGCAACGACACGCTGGTCGCCGAACTTGCCGACCTGAAAGCAAAGAAGACCGATCGCGGCGTGCAGCTGACATTGGGCGATGTGCTGTTCTCGAGCGGCCGTGCCGAACTGGCCGCCGGCAGCGCGGTGAACCTCGACAAACTGGTGGCTGCACTGGCGACCACGCCCGATCGCCAGCTGATCATCGAAGGCTTCACCGATAGCCAGGGCAGCGACGCAATGAACATGACCTTGTCGCAGAACCGTGCCGATGCCGTGTCTACTTATCTCAGCGGCCGCGGCATCGCCAGAGACCGGATCACGGCGACCGGACGTGGCGAGGCCTATCCGGTGGCCGGCAACGAGATTGCCGCCGGTCGGCAACTGAACCGCAGAGTTGAAGTGACCATCCAGAATCCCCCTCAGTAAGCGCCGGTCATTGAGAGAGTCTGGTGACGGCCGACACGCTACACAGCGAGGATCTGCCGGAAATCTGCAGTGGGCGCTGGCTGCCGGCGAGTTGATGGCGGGTGGTAGCGCAACCTCATCAGCGGCACATTCTGGCGCTCAACGGCGGCTCCTCGTCGCTGAAGTTCGGCCTCTATGAAACAAGCGCCATCGGCGCGGATGGTCAGGGCCCGCTGACGGTCCTGGCAGCCGGGGCCGTCGAAGGGATCGGTGGTGAAGAGCCTGCCCGTTTCCAGATCAAGGCCGGACGGCGCAAGCTGCTGATCGACGAAGCGATCGGCGGTGCGACCCATTTGACTGCCCTGGCCCGCATCGCCCGGATGCTCAGCGAATCGGGCCTGCCGCCACCCGATGCGATCGGCCATCGAGTGGTGCACGGTGGTCCCAGTCTGCTCGCGCACTGCCGGCTCGATGCCCGCGTGCTGACCGAGATCACCGCTGCCAGCACTCTGGCGCCGCTGCACGCGCCGGCCACCCTGGCGATCATCCGCCAGTCACGCAAGCTGTTTCCGCGGCGCCCCCAGTTCGCTTGTTTCGATACCGCGTTCCACGCCGTTCTACCGGAACTGTCGCGGCGATTGCCGCTGAACCAGGCGCTGCACGATGCCGGCATCCGTCGATACGGCTTTCACGGCCTGTCCTGCGAATCGGCGCTGCGCCAGATCGGCCAGCCGCAAGCGCATCGAATCATCATTGCCCACCTCGGCAGCGGCTCCAGCGTCACTGCGATTCGCGACGGTTGTTCGGTCGACACCAGCATGGGCCTGACCCCGGGCGGCGGCGTGCCGATGGCCAGCCGCAGCGGTGATCTCGATCCCGGCGTGCTGCTCTACCTGATGCGCACCACGCTTTGGACCCCGGCACGAATTGAAACCCTGATCGACCGTGAGTCCGGCCTGCTCGGCATCTCCGGCATCTCTGGAGACATTCGCCAGTTGCAACTGCTGGCGGCCAGCAGCGACCGAGCGCGTCTGGCAATCGCCATCTATTGCATGGCAGTCGCCAAGCAGGTGGCGGCGATGATTGCGGTGCTTGGCGGCCTTGATCTGCTGGTCTTCACCGGAGGTATCGGCGAGCACAATCCACGAGTGCGCAGCGCGATCTGCGATCGGCTTGCCTGGTTCGGTATTGCGCTGTACCCGCAGCGCAATGCGCAGGCTCTCAACCCGTTGAATGCAGCTGGCTCGCGTGCGCAGGTGCTACTGGTGTCGTCGCGGGAAGAAGAAGAGATTGCCCGACACGCGGGCGGGCTGATGGTCGCCTGATCAACCTTTCACGGCGTCGGCAGACGCAGCGATAGGCACAGGACGTCACGCAAAGCGCGCTGCCGTACCGATGCCATAGCCGATTGCGGTGATCTTCAGCTTCGGCTCGGCAATCGGCCGCCCGCGTCATCCGCAGTCGACAAAGTTTCTGGGCCAGAGCCCGGCGACGACCATTCCCGAGGAGTTTCTTTATGCGCCAGCCGCTGCGTTGTTCGACCTTGTCCCAAGGTTTGCGGCCGATTCTCGGTAGCCTGCTGGCCGCACTGCTGCTGTCTGCCTGCACCGGCAACAGCAATGACGATGGCGGCCTGCTGGCCAGCCCGTCGAGTGCCTTCTCGCTGTTCGATCCCACCGGCGCCAGCAACACCGCAGCACCGGGCAGCGCGATCATCCCGTTCCCGTTCGATGGCCTGTTCGCCGGCGCGCTGACGCCGACCCTGAACATCCCGCTGCCCGATCCGGTCAATCTCGCCAACCCGGCCAATGCGCTGGTGCAGAGCGCCAACCTGCAGGACGGCTGGTCGACCACGGCTTCGATCTTCACCGACTTCGCCGGCTTCGTGGATTTCGCGACCGTGCCTGCCGGATTGCTGATCATCAATGGCAGCACCGGCCAGCCGCTGGTCTACGGCAGCGATTTCACCGTGCAAAGTTCCACCGCGATCCCCGCCGATGGCGTACCGATCAATCAGGAGCGCACGCGGCTGCTGATCGAGCCGCTGAAGCCGCTGGCGCCATCGACCACCTACATAGTCGCGCTGACCCCGACGATCCTGAGCCGGGACGGTCTACCGATCGTCAGCAGCGACTACTTCCGCGCCGTGCGCAGTGCCACGCCAGTGGCTGAGCAGACCGGCAACTTCGCTGCCGCGCTGACGCCAACGCAGATCGCCACGCTGGAAGCGATCCGCCTGCAACTGGTACGACCGCTGGTCGCCAAGCTGACCGCACCGCCGGCACTGGGCGGCGTCGGCCTGAGCGAAGAGCAGATCGTGTTGGCCTGGACCTTCACCACCCAGAGCATCGACAACGCGCTTCGTGCAGTCGCCGCCCGCGCCGCACCGGGCCTGATCGCGGTGGCGCCGACCGGCCTCAGCACCTTGGCGCTCGGCGGCTTCGGTCTCGCCAATATCTACGCCGGCCTGACTACGGTGCCGTATTACCTGAACAGCGCCGGCACGCCGGCGGATCCACAGTCGCTGGCTCCGCTCACCGGCTACTGGCGCGCCGATTCCACGCAGCCAGCCAATGCCGCATTCGCGCCGACGGCACTGTCGGCGCAGCCGTTGCCCTGCGCGGCGTTCGCACCTGGCAACGGCCTGGGTCTGCAGCCGAGTGCCAGCACCACCGGCTGCTTCCCGATCGTCGATACGGCCACAGCGAGCACGCAGTCGATCCCGGTATTGGTCACCGTGCCGAGTCTGGCCAGCGGTCTGACCAAACCCGTCGCGGGCTGGCCGGTGGTGATCTTCCAGCACGGCATCACCCGCAACCGCGCCGACGTACTGGCAGTAGCCGATACCCTGGCCAGGGCCGGCTTCGTTGCGGTGGCGATCGACTTGCCGCTGCACGGCATCACCCCACCCGATCCGCTGCTGCCGCAACCCGCCGATGCGCTTTACCGCAATGCGCTGTTCACTGGCTCGCCGGCCGCCGGCCTGATCACCGGCGAGCGCAGCTTCGATCTCGATCTGCAGAACAACGCCAGCGGCGCACCGGGGCCCGATGGCCTCGCCGATCCCTCCGGCACCTGGTTCATCAACCTGCCGAGTCTGGTCACTAGCCGCGACAACATCCGCCAGGCGGTCGCCGATCTGCTGACCCTGGAAAAGACCGTGGCCGGGCTTGACCTTGATGGCGACGGCGTTACCGATGTCGACACCACGCAGTTGCGCTTCTTCGGCCATTCGCTCGGCGCGATCGTCGGCACCACTTTTCTCGGCGTCAGTGCAAACCACAACGCCGCGGTGCTGGCCAATGGCGGTGGCGGCATTGGCAAGCTGCTCGATGGTTCGGCGGCGTTCGGGCCAAGGATCAGCGCCGGCCTGCTGGCCTCGGCCGGCATTGCCGAAGGCAGCGACAACTACGAAACCTTCACCCGCTTCGCGCAGACTCTGGTCGATTCCGGCGATCCGCAGAATTACGCCGTCGCCGCCCGCGCCGCGCATCCGATCTACGCCAGCGAAGTGATCGGCGATGGCGTGGTGCCGAACGTCGTGGTCTCGAACTGCAGCACATCGACCGCAGGCCTGAGTTGCAGCAACAGCGCCAGCGCCGATCGCGTGCTGCTGGCCGGCCTGCTATCCGGCACCGAGCCGCTGCTGCGAACCCTGGGCTTGCAGATTATCGGCCCGCTGATCGTGCCCTACGCGGCGCAAGCGCCACTTATCGGCACCGATCTCGGCGTCGCCGTGCAGTTCGCCGACGGCAATCACGGCTCGATCCTCGACCCCGGCCTGGATGCCACCAGTGCTGCGGTGACCTGCGAGATGCAGCGTCAGGCGGCCAGCTTCCTGGCCAGTAATGGCACCGCCTTGCCACTGGGAGGGAGCTGCCCATGAACCACCATCGGATGTTTCGCCGCACACTGATCGCGGTGGCAGTGGCGGCATCGTCATCGGCTTCTGCCTACACCACCGAATGGAAGGACGCACGGATCACGCTCGACAACGCGATCACCGTCGGAGCCGTGATGCGGGTGCAGGACCCGAAGGCCAACCTGATCGGCATCGCCAACGGCGGCAGCGCCTATTCGGTCAACGAAGACGACGGCAACCTTAACTTCAAGGCCGGGCGCATTTCCGCGGGCATCTTCCAGCTGAAGACCGACCTGAGCATCAAGTACCAGGACTACGGCATCTTCGTCCGCTCGCTGATGTTCGCCAACCCGACAGTGCTCAACAACAACCTGTTCGACGAGGCTGACTACGGCGCCGGCAAGGAAGCCGGCTTCGACGAGCTGACCGGCAAGCGCCGCGATGTCCGCGATCACAACGGTGCCCGCGCGACCATTCTCGATGCCTTCGCCTACGGCAACTTCGAGCTGCTCGATCACGATCTGACCATCAAGGTCGGTCGGCAGATCCTCAACTGGGGCGAGTCGACCTTCATCCAGAATGGCCTCAACAGTCTGGTCTCGTTCGATGCCAATCGCCTGATCACGCCGGGCTTCGAATTGAACGAGATCACCATCCCGGTGCCGATGCTGTTTCTCAGCACCACCCTGATCCCGAATGTCAGCCTTGACGGCTTCTACCAGCTCGGCTGGCAGCGAACTATCATCCAGGCCTCCGGCAGCTATTTCGGCAGCAACGACTTCGCCGGGATCGGCGGCACCCGCGCCTACATCGACTTCGGCCGCGCTGGCGAGAATGCGCCGGCCGGCTCGGCCTGCCAGGGTCTGCCAGCCATGGCACCGACTTGTCTGCCGTTCGGCAACAGTGTGCTTCGCGCCGATGACCGCACGCCGGGCAGTGCCGGCCAGTACGGTGGCGCGCTGCACATCTTCCTGGCCGATCTCAACGCCACCGATCTGACCCTGTACGCCGCGCGCTATCACAGCCGCCTGCCCTTGTTCAGCGGCAATTCGCGAGCAACGCCAACGTCGCCGGCCAACGACGCCAGCTACTTCAGCGAGTATCCGAAGGGCATCGAGATGCTCGGCCTGTCGTTCAACACCTCGGGCCCGTTCGGCTATGCACTGCAGGGCGAGTACAGCTTCAAGCATGGCGTGCCGCTGCAGTTGCAGGCCGTGGAGTTGCTGCTGACCGGCCTCGGCCAGCCGAGCCAGCTGGATCCGATTCCCGGAGATTCTCTTGGCGACAAGTACATTCGCGGCTATCGCCGCCACGATGTCAGCCAGGTCGATGTCAGCGCCACCCAGCTGTTCCCGCCGAACGCCTTCCTGGGCTACGACGATCTGCTGATGCTCGTCGAGGCGGGCTACACCTACGTGCACGATCTGCCTTCGCAGTCATCCGGCGGCCTGTACTACGAAGGCCAGGCCAGCTACCTGCCCGGCGATCTGCCGACTGCAACTGCGCTGGGCCTGCCGACCCAGGATCAGGCGGCGTTCCCGACCAAGGCTTCCTGGGGTTATCGGGTGCTGCTGCGGCCGACCTGGAACAACGTGCCGCTGTTCGGCCTGATCAGCGGCATGGTGGTGCAGCCGGCGTTGATCTGGCAGCACGATGTCGCCGGTCTGACGCCAGTGCCGCTGATCAATTTCGTTCGCGATCGGCGCACCTTGACGCCGCAGGTGACGGCGCGCATTGGGCAGGCGCTGCAAATGGAAGTGGGCTACACGATGTTCCTCGGCGGTGGCCAGCAGAACCTGCTCGGCGATCGCGATTTCGTGCAGACCAACGTCAAGTACTCGTTCTAGGGCTTGTTGCCGTGGCCTGGGCTTCGGTGCGCTGACGTACTGACTGTCCGCACCACCAGGAAGATGCTCCGGTCGGACAAATTTTCCATAGCTAGGAGTACGCACATGCTGCATCGACTGGACAAGCTGATCGGCCTGAGCGTGATCGCCAGCGACGGTGAAGTGGGCACCGTGGGCGACCTCTACTTCGATGATCAACGCTGGGCGGTGCGCTATCTGACGGTCGAGACCGGCAGTTGGCTCGATTCGCGCAAGGTACTGATCTCGCCGCTGGCGATCGACAGCGTGGACTACGGAAAAAGCACGATCGGCGTGCGTCTAAGCCGGCAGCAGGTCCGCGGCAGCCCGGACATAGACACCCGCAAGCCGGTGTCGCGCCAGCACGAGATCAGCTACTTCAACTACTACGGCTATCCCGACTATCTCAGTGGCCCACTGCTCTGGGGGCTGACGCCCTACCCGGTAATCCCGGCCAACGGCTCGCTGCCGTTGACCAGCGAAGCCTTGGCCGAGGTCGCCAGCGCCTACGACAACCAGGACGCCAGCCATCTGCGCAGCGCCGGCGATATCCGCAACTGGCGCTTGCAGGCGAGCGACGAGGCGTTCGGCCATCTCGAAGATTTCATTCTCGACAGCGGCAGTTGGGCCTTGCGCTACATGGTGGTCGAGACGTCGAACTTCTGGATCGGCAAGCATGTGGTGATTCCGGTGCAATGGATCACCAGGCTGGACCAAGACGAGGGCCAGGCGTTTGTCGACGTGCTCAGCACCCAGATTCGCAATGCACCGGAATACGACGCCAACATCGAGTTGTCTCGCGATTACGAAACCCAGCTTTTCGGGCATTACCAGCGGCAAGGCTACTGGTACTGATTGCTGACGCTGGTCAGTCTCCCTTGGCGCTTCACAACGCAACAGACCCCGGCGCCTTGGGGGCGACGCCGGGGCCTGCTGCCGCTACCGCTGAAAGCTAGCGTTTGCGATCGATCTTCAAGAGGTTGCCGACTTCTTCGGCAATTTCGTGGATATCGCCATGCCAGCGATCCTTCTTGCCGCTGACGTTCTGCATGCGGCTCGTGGCTTCAATTTCCTCGTTGCCGATCATGCTGCCAAGATTGCCGATCATGCTGCCGTTCCCGGCCCTGATCGAACCGATCACGCGCTTGGTGTGAGCCTTGGCTTTGTCAGTCTTCCCGCTACGTGTGGCCGCCCTGGTCGCTTCGTTGACCATGTCCTTGGCTTGCTTTGCAGTCATCATGAGGAACTCCGTCAGTGGAGTCTCGAAACTAAGGAGGGCTCGCTGCTGCGTCGGTGCGCTACCGCGCAAATATCGGGCGGCAAAAAGCGAGTGACGCCGGGCGCTATCGCTGCAACGGAATGCGTAGCTCGGCCCCGTGAGGCCGGAGATAATTGTTCAACGCGACACGCGGGTTGGCTTGGAGTTTTTCATCGAGCAGCCCAGCAATCGAGGCGCAAGGCCGAAATCATCCGGTATCCGCGTGATGCGATAGCTCGTGTCCCGATAGCGGCAGCGGATCACGCGGTTGCCCCAAGCGTACAGCGGGGAACAAAGAATAGCTGCCGTTGAACAAGCAGCAGGCAGATCAGCGACCTGATGATAAGGCGCTACAACCGGCCGAGCCAGCTTAGCCCGTCAGCGAGTGGGAATACTTGCCTAACGTGAGTTCTGGCTCGCTACTTATCCGTGACCAGATGGCCACGACCGCGGACGGCGATGGCGTACGGCACCGACGCAGCACCAGAACACAGCGAGCGGCGGAACCACTAATGACGTCAGTAGCATTTCAAACACGTAGAGTATGTCGTGCCTGCAGCCTCGTAGACGCGCTGAAACAAGCAGCAAAGTCAGAAGCGACCACAACCCTAGGGCGACACTCGCAATTGCAAACTGAGCCGCCAATGCCGCAACGGCGACCGATCCCAGCAACACCACAACCTGCAGATGTGCTCCCCACCAGATGTTTCGGGTGAGGCGACACAGGCCGGGCCGATACAGCGTGGGATGCTTTCGCGCCAACAATGCATCGAATTGAAGATTTCGCAGGGCAAAGAGGCTGCTACCCCAAATATGAGATATGGCACTGCGCGTGACTTCGGCAAGGGCTGAACGCCCGATCTGGAACTCTCCCCGAGAGTGCTCGATGAGGCTGAACTGCAGGTCCAGATCGATGCGCCAATCTGCTGGGAATCGTTCGTCGTATCCCCCGATCGCCACCAGCGCAGCCTTTCGGACGAAACAGTTACTCCCGTAATGGCCGGATGCTGCCAGTTCAGATGCTGCACGCTCATCCTCACGCGGCGGCACATTGGTCGGAACCGTAACGGAGCCACGAACGACCCAAACATCATCGGACATAGCAGAGAATCCGTGAAGCAGCCAATCCGGCACCGGCATCAGCGATGCATCGAGAAAGGCGATAACCGACCCGCGCGCGAATTCCCAGCCACGATTGCGCGCAATAGCATCCCGATTCCCCTGTGATGATGACGGATAGTCGGCCGACAAATATTGAACTGCAGGTGCTCCTGCGGCACATTCCGCTGCTTCTTGCACGACAGTGCGCGTCGAAAGGCCGAGGTTGTGGTGCGTTCCGCCGAACAAACTGGTCACCGGTCTAGCGTCAGCGCTACGCGCATCGACAACGATGACCTCGTAACGACTTCCTTGAAACTTCTGAGCCAGTAATGCGGTCAGGCAGTTCTTCAGTTCCGCGGTATCGTATCCGGCACCGACCACCACGCTGATATGCGGCAGCGTTCGACTATAGCCACCAAAATCGCCCGACAGCTTCTGTGTCGGCCTTGATTGCAAATCGCAATTTTCTGGAGAGATGTACAGTCCTCTATCGTCATCCATGACGTTTCTCCCGCAGAACACATGTCCGGCAAATCTTCTCAGGAAGGTGAGGCCACTGTCAGTGATCGATACTAGCTTTGCCAATGATCAGCACGATAACCGTCGAACTGCTGCCGCATATCGCGCTTTGCTATGCCTAACCATCGCTGTCGGGCAGATATCGATCGATAAGCAATTAGTCCAACCGCTTCTGGCCAAGCTGAATATGTGCCTCGCGAAAATCATCGGACCTGTCTGTTGTGAATGCTGCGGCTTCAACAATTGCGGCGATTGCAGTCCTCTCATTGGCGTCGCCGCCAAAGATGAGCCCGTGGATCATGACGAATGCTCATCTGTTTAGGGCGGACAATGTAGTCTGCGCCGCCAGTTGTGGCGTTGTCCGAGCGCTACCACACTTAGAAGATGGTCGGTCCAACTAGGTCTGCGATTGGCAGGAGCTTCAGGCCGAAATGCCCTTCGAGAACTTTCAGCGGAACTCGATAATCGCCTTGCAAACAGCTATTGGAAGCGTCTCGCCTACACATGCGCGTCCGCTCGGTCCGACGGCTGCCCAAGTTCCATCATCCATTCGGATCACTTTCGATATGTACTTTTCGATAAGCCTCAGAACCTCGGCGGGCGAACGGGTGGGTTGATATGGCGATCGATCTGCGTAAACCGCCCTGCCATCCGGACCGATTCCAACCGTGGGAGGTCCCTCAAGCCTGGCAAGCACTGAATCGATAATGTCGAGATCTTCGCTGTTATTCGAGATCATTGCCACGCGGCCTCACTATCCAGACTTGATCGAAAAAGCCGTGGCACCTGTTTAAACCCAGTGTCTGAGGCGCCTGTCGCACCTTGCTTCGCTTCGATTCTGGATCATTAACATTGGCGCGCAACGTTCGGTATGGCACATAGCAAGCAAATTTTTTCGACAGCAGTCCGGGTTCCTTTAACGAAAGCTCACGTAGCACGCCTGCGATGGCGTACTCGATACTCTTGAACGGCGTCCTATCGTTATAAAGATACATACCTCGGATGTTGTCCCCTGGAACCGCGCAGCGGCGTTGGTGCTTACAGGCTGAGAAGCTGCGCCAGAAGCGAAGCAATATCCTGCGGTTAGTTTTCCGCAAATCGCGCACCCGTTCCGCTTCGGCAGGTTCGGAAGGCGTGACTCGTTTTGTAGTGGTGGCATCCCTCGTAGAAGCGATTTGAGCCGGATTGGCACGGCATGTTGAATCGCTCTTCGATTACCTCAGCCTCGTTAGGCGTGAGGTCAAGCGGATGTACGTTCGAAGGACATGATCGTTGATGGGGCCGGGCTTCGTCTGACCGAGTGCCTGACCTTGAGGGTGAAAGACATCGACTTCGTCCGCGGCCGGATCACGGTGCGGAACGGCAAGGGCGGTAAGGATAGGGTCACGATGCTGCCGCAATCGCTGGTGCCGGCGCTTCAGGCGCAGATGGACCGGACGCGGACTCTGCACCGGCTGGACATCGAGCAGGAGTTCGGTGAAGCCTCGCTGCCCTTTGCGCTGGCCCGGAAGTACCCAAAGGCAGGGTTCGAATGGGGTTGGCAGTACATCTTCCCGTCTTCGAAGCGATCGGTCGATCCTTATACGGGAAAGACCAAGCGTCACCACGTCTTCGAAGACACCATGCAACGGGCAGTGAAGCAGGCGATCCGCAGTGCCGGCATTACCAAGCCAGCAAGCTGCCACAAAAGCGGCCGTTGACGAACGACCGCTTGCAAGTATCGAACGCCCGCGCGTCGGTTGGCCTCGAGCTGACCGCCCCCTACGACGGCCGCTGAAGCGTCAATGGTTGCCAGTAGCGAAGCTTAGGAATCGGGCAATTGGTCTTTGGAGATGACCCAGAGCTTCTTCGAGAACGGGCCGCGCGAGGTCCACGTGATGTGCATGCCGGACGACTGGCCGATGACATCGCCGTCGCATAGGTGATGCTCCTTGCCGCTCAGCGTTTCGACGACGTCGACTTCGCCCTCCAGCAACAGGATTGTCTCATCGCCGAGGGTCAGCCCGGCACCCGGCAACCTCCTGAATCGGGACTTGCGCGCGGAAGTACCCAACGAGAAGTGGCTCACCGACATCACGGAATTCGAGATTCCAGCCGGCCCAGATTCCAGCCGGCAAGGTGTACCTCTCCCCGATGATCGATTGCTATGACGGGATAGTTGTCAGTTGGCCAATCGGTACGCGCCCAGACGCCGAACTCGTCAATCCCATGCTGGATGAGCAACCTGAGGGCAGGGCTCGCTGCCGAAACGCGGCACTTCTTGTGCGCTGGCGCATGTCCGTCCGCACAAAAAAGCCCGGCCGCGAGACTAGGCTTCGATTACCGAAGCCCGAACCAGCGTCCATGCGCGGGACGCCGGTTCGGGGGCTGCTAGTGCTGAAGTTCGTCGGCCGAATTAGCCTCCGTCCGCTCGAGCTTACGCAACTCCAGCAGCGCTGCACTCAGCACATGCGCGAGGTCTTCCTCGACGTCGTACTCGTGGCCGAGGCGATCGGCCATCGAACGCACCTCGCGATACTGCTGAGACAACTGCTCGCTGACGCTGAGCTTCAGGACAACGGACTTCGTCTTCTTCTTCAAACCCATGGTGCAACTCCTTTTGTTGACCCGTCCAATGCGGCGAGCACAGCAGCGGTATCCGCTTTGAAAAAGTTTTCTCCGCCGCCCGGCAACGGGTCCGCGTTGGCGGACCCAGCGCAGGCTCTGGCCGCGAGGGGGCCACGACCAGCGCGTCAGCGATGGTTGGGGGCGGCCAGATGCCGGAGGCGCGTGCTTCCACACGCGCAGGCCCTCGGATTTATCGAGGGCCGAAACTCGTACCAGCGACGGGTGATTTTTTGCGGCCCGCTTGGGGTCCTATCGCGAGGCCTTCGGCCGGTCGCGGAGCGACGCGATGGGGCGGGCCGCAAAAAAAGGTCACCCCGAGCGTGAGCGCGCGCCGCCTCCGTCGGCGACCTCGAGCCGACGGGAGCAG